>NZ_JAIYEP010000018.1 GCF_020515525.1 Rhodococcus yananensis | reverse complement strand
GTGCGCGTGTGTGGTAGCTGTAGCTACCGCACACGCGCACGGGGCGGTTACCATCCGTCGTTCTCGTTGAGTGCGGCGAGCAGACCCCGGACCGCGTGCGCGCGCCGTAACGAGATGTCGTCGAGAGCGTCCAGTGCGCACTCCGGATCGGCCGGCGGCCCCAGGTGAGTGCATCCGCGCGGGCAGTTCTGCACGGCCTCGGCGAGATCGGAGAACGCGGCCACCACATCCTCCGCGGAGATGTGGGCCAGACCGAACGAACGGATGCCCGGGGTGTCGACGACCCAACCACCGCCGGGCAGGGGCAGCGCCACCGACTGTGTCGACGTGTGCCGGCCCTTGCCGACCCCGGAGACCACACCGGTGGCGCGGTCCGCGTCCGGCACCAGCCGATTCACCAACGTCGATTTCCCGACACCCGAGTGCCCGATCAGTGCGGTCACCGAATCGGCGATCGACTCCGTCAGTTCGCTCAGGTCGTCGCCGCGCCCGACCCGCAGCACCGGCAGGTCCAGGTCGGCGAACTGCGCGGTGAACTCGTCCGGATCCGCGAGATCGGACTTCGTCAGGCCCAGCACCGGCGACAATCCGCCTGCGTACGCGGCGACCAGCGCCCGTTCGACCAGACCTGTGCGCGGCGGGGGATCGGCGAGCGCGACGACGATGAGCAGTCGCTGCGCATTCGCCACGACGATCCGCTCGAAGGGATCGGTGTCGTCGGCGGTGCGGCGCAGCACCGTCTCGCGATCGTGGACCCGCACGATACGGGCGAGGGTGTCCGGGCGGCCCGACAGGTCGCCGACGACCCCCACCCGATCCCCGACGACGATGGGAGTACGGCCCAGCTCACGGGCCCGCATCGCGGTGACCTGCCGATCGGGATCGCCACCGAGCACGACACCCCACCGGCCGCGATCCACCGAGACCACCATCGCCTCGACGGCGTCGCGGTGGGCGGGACGGTCCTTGGTACGCGGACGCGAACCCTTGCCCGGGCGCACCCGGACATCGGACTCGTCGTACTGCCGCCGTCTCAGGAGCGTGCTCCCGTCAGCATCGACTCCCACAGCCCGGCGAACCCGGGCAGCGTCTTGGCTGTCGTACCGATGTCGTCGACGTCGACCCCGTCGACGACGAGACCCACAATCGCCCCGGCCGTCGCCATCCGATGGTCGGCGTAGGCGCGCCACACGCCCCCGTGCAGCGGCACCGGTTCGATGCGCAGACCGTCGTCGGTTTCGGTGGCGGAGCCGCCGAGCCGTCCGATCTCGGTGACCAGCGCGGCGAGCCGGTCGGTCTCGTGACCGCGCAGGTGCGCGATGCCGCGAAGCACCGAGGGTGTGGATGCGAGCGCCGCGACCGCCGCGACGGTCGGGGTGAGTTCACCGACGTCGTGCAGATCCACGTCGACGCCGTCGAGTCGCTCCGGACCGCGCACGGTCAGGACGCCGTCCCGAAGGTCGACCGCCGCTCCCATGCGCGCGAGGATGTCGCGGATCGCGTCCCCCGCCTGGGTGGTCGCCGCCGGCCACAGCGGCACCGACACCGTGCCACCCGTGACGGCGGCGGCGGCCAGGAACGGTGTCGCGTTCGACAGATCGGGTTCGACGGTGACGCCCACGGCGCGGATCGGGCCCGGGGCCACCCGCCACGTGTTCGCATCGGAGGTGTCGACGGACACCCCGGCGGCCCGCAACATCTCCACCGTCATATCGATGTGTGGCATCGACGGAACGGGCTTGCCGTCGTGGTGGACGATCAGCCCCTCGTCGAACCGGGCGCCGGACAGCAACAGACCCGAGACGAACTGGGACGACCCGGAGGCATCGATCGTGACGGTCCCGCCGCGCGCACCACCGTGTCCGTGCACCGTGAACGGCAGGGCGTCGCCGTCGATGTCGGCGCCGAGCGCGCGCAGGGCGTCGAGAACCGTGCCCATGGGGCGGACACGCGCCTGCTCGTCGCCGTCGAGTCGCACGTCGCCGTCGGCGAGTGCCGCGACGGGCGGCACGAATCGCATCACCGTGCCGGCGAGTCCACACTCGACGGTGCCGCCGCGCAGCTGACCCGGAACGACGTCGAGGGTGGTGCCGCCGTCACGGTCGGTGACGGTCGCGCCGAGCGTGCGCAGCGCACCGATCATCAGGTCGGTGTCGCGACTGCGCAGGGCGCCGGTGATCGTCGACGGCCCGTCGGCGAGCGCAGCGAGGATCAACGCGCGGTTGGTGATGGACTTCGATCCGGGCAGGGTCACCGTCGCGTCGACGGGGGATTCGGCTCGGGGTGCTCTCCACAGACTCACCCGTCCATCTTCGCCCATCGGCGCGGTGCCGTGGCGCCGGGTGCGGCCGGGGAGTCCGTGGCGCGGTGGGTGCGAGCCCGATGTCACACTCGGGGGATGTGCGGCAGATACGCGATCACGGTCGATCCGGCGTCGTCGGCGGCCGACCTCGACGCGATCGACGAGACCGACGACGAGTTCACGCCCGACTACAACGTTGCACCCACCACGCGGGTGCTCACGGTGGTCGCGCGGCACGACCGTGACGATCCGGAGGGGTCGGTGACGCGCCGGATCCGGCGGATGCGGTGGGGGTTGGTGCCGTCGTTCGCCGACGAGATCGGTCGGAGCGCACCGTTGTTCAACGCGCGCTCCGAGTCGGTGGCGACGAAACCGTCGTTCGCGCAGTCCCTGCGGTACAGGCGGTGCCTGGTGCCGATGGACGGCTGGTACGAGTGGCAGGTCGAACCGGCCCCCGACGGGAAGGCCCGGAAGGTGCCGTACTTCATGTCCCGCGACGACGGTGAACCGATCTGCATGGCCGGTCTCTGGTCGGTGTGGCACGACCCGCGTGTCGTCGATTCCCCGCCGCTGCTGAGCACCACCGTCCTCACCGCGGAATCCGTTGCACAGCTGAGCAATCTGCATCACCGGATGCCGTTGATCCTGCCGCGTGACCGGTGGGACGCCTGGCTGGACCCGGACAGTCTCGGACACCCCGATCTCATCGTGCCCAGCGCGGAGGAGGTGGCGCGGATCGGGATGCGTCGCGTGTCGGACAAGGTGAACAGCGTCCGCAACAACGGACCCGACCTGACGGCCCCGTTCGACGGCGGCGGCGACCAGTTGGTGCTCCTGTGACGGTCGCAGGTCAGTGGCCGGTCGCGATGGAGGCGACGACGGCGGAACTGAGCCGGATCAGATCGGTCGGGGCCAACTCGATCTCGAGGCCGCGCCTACCCGCGCTGCACAGCACGCGATCCCAGTTCTCCGCGGAGACGTCGACGACGGTGCGCAGACGTTTGCGTTGTCCGAGCGGGGAGATTCCGCCGGAAACGTAGCCGGTGGCGCGTTCGGCTGCGCCGCGATCGGCCATCGTGGCTTTTCCTCCGCCGAGCGCCGCGGCCGCAGCCTTGAGCGAGAGGTTCTCCGGGACCGGCACCACCGCGACCGCGAGGGAACCGTCGGACAGTGCGATCACGAGTGTCTTGAAGATCTGCGCGGCATCGACACCCAATCGTTCCCGCATGACGTCGACGGCCTCGGAACCGTACGACGCCGACCTCGGGTCGTGCGCGTACTCGTGCACGACGAACGGCACCTTCTCGCGGGTGAGCAGTTTCGTTGCGGGGGTGGACGTCGACGCCATGGGGAAACTGTAGGGCCCGTGCCCGCGGTGCGGCTCGTGCAGGTCACATGGAAGCAGACGGGTCACGCGCAACCCTGCCGGAGAAGCGCGATGCGTCCGCGGGAACGGGAACGGGAACAACCGAGCGCGTTCCGCTGTTGAGGGACGTTGGGGGCCGCGTCGCACAGGCGCGGCCCGGTCGGCAACCCGAAGCGGATCGGAGGATCGGTGCCCGTTCTCAGTCCTGCACGTCCCGACCCGGACTGCCCGGTAGCCTTCACTGAAGGGCTGAGCGAAGGGATCGGTGTGGTCGAGGAGTCTGCTGAAGCACTGGCGGAGCGGTTCGAGCGGGATGCCATGCCGCTGCTCGACCAGCTCTACGGCGCCGCCCTGCGGATGACCCGCAACCCTGCGGACGCCGAGGACCTGGTGCAGGAGACCTACATCAAGGCGTTCTCCGCGTTCCGGTCGTTCCGGGAGGGAACGAACCTCAAGGCGTGGATGTACCGGATCCTCACCAACACCTACATCAACTCGTATCGGAAGAAGCAGCGTCAGCCCGCGCAGTACCCGACCGACGAGATCACCGACTGGCAACTCGCGCAGACGGCGGAGCACTCGCCGACCGGACTGCGCTCGGCGGAGGTCGAAGCGCTCGATGCGCTTCCCGACGACGACATCAAGGCCGCGCTGCAGGAACTGCCCGAGGAGTTCCGGATGGCGGTGTACTACGCGGACGTCGAAGGGTTCCCCTACAAGGAGATCGCCGAGATCATGGGTACACCGATCGGCACGGTGATGTCGCGATTGCATCGGGGCCGCAAGCAACTTCGTGGGCTTCTCGCCGACGTTGCCCGCGAACGGGGTTTCAACCGGAGCGGAGCGGTCGACGCAGCGACCGGATCGGCGTCCTCCGCCGGAGGGGCCGCCGAGAAGACGAAGGGAGTCTCGCAGTGAGCGAGCCGGCAGAATTCGAACAACTCGATTGTTCCGCGGTGATCGCGGACGTCTACCTGCTCCTCGATTCCGAGTGCGACGAGCGATCCCGGGCGCGGCTGCAACGGCACCTCGACGACTGCGGTACCTGCCTCGAGACCTACGGGATCGAAGAGAAGATCAAGTCGCTGCTGAGCCGCAAGTGCGGCGGCGAACACGCACCGGAGGGGCTTCGTGAACGCCTGATGGTGGAGATCCGCCGCACCGTGGTCATCACGGAGGGCCCCTGACCCGCCGCGTCCGGCGACACGGCGCTCCGGACGCGACCGAGGGGCCTCGGACACGACGGAGGGGGACGGAAAGCGATGCTCTCCGTCCCCCTCACATGTCCGGGGCGCCTCAGGCGTTGGGACGCTTGCCGTGGTTGGCGGCGTTACCCTTGCGGCTGCGCTTCTTGCGACCTCGCTTACCCATGGTGGGATCTCCTTTCTCGTTCATTACAGTGTTCCACGTGCGGTGCGGTGCCCCTGTCGGCAGGGTCCGCCCGACCGTGGCGCGACACGACGTGCCCGGCTCCACTTCGTGGGGTCGACCGGTTCCACAGGGGATGAGGTGCTCGATGGCAGAGGATGTACGCGCGGAGATGGTCTCCACCGTGTTCGAGGTGGTCGTCCGTGAGGGCGATGTGGTGGCCGAGGGCGATACGCTGGTGATTCTCGAGTCGATGAAGATGGAGATCCCCGTGCTCGCGGAGTCCGCCGGAACGGTCACGTCCGTGGATGTCGTCGTGGGCGACGTCATCCAGCAGGGTGATCTCATCGCGGTCATCTCCTGAGCGAATCGCGGGTCGTCGTGTCCACACTCAGCTCTCTGCTCGCGGCGCACACCGACCTTCCCGGCGCCGCCGTCGATCATCTCCAGCGGGTGGTGGGGGAGTGGCAGTTGCTCGCCGACCTCTCGTTCGCCGACGTCTTGATGTGGGTCGACGCCGCTCCCGAAGGCATCGTGTGTGTCGCCCAGTGCCGGCCGACGACCGCGTCGACGGTGCTGCCCGAAGATGCCGTCGGCATCGTCGCGTCCGACGACGAACACCCGTACGTGCGCGACGCGTTCCGGACGGGACTGATCGTCACCGCCGACCCCGGAACCGGTGACACGATCACCATGCGGCAGGCGGTGCCGGTGCGGTGGCACGGGGAGATCGTCGCGGTGCTCAGTCGTGACGCGGCCCGCGTGTCGAGGCGCACCGCGAGCGCGCTGGAGACGGCGTACCTCGAATGCGCCGACGACCTGTACCGGATGATCAGCGAGGGCACGTTCCCGACGGTCGAGGCCCGGTCGGACACGAAGTCCAGTCCTCGCGCCGGTGACGGATTCATCAGGCTCGACCGCGAAGGCCGCGTCGTCTACGCCAGCCCGAACGCCCTCTCTGCCTACCATCGGATGGGCTTGAATTCGGAGTTGGTGGGCCAGAATCTGGTGGAGACGACCCGGTCGCTGGTCACCGATCCGTTCGAGAGCCGCGACGTGTCCGACTACCTGCGCGGTGCGGTGGAAGGGCGGTTCGGTCAGCGGATGGAGGTCGAGGCCCGCGGCGCCACCGTCCTGATCCGCGCGCTCGTCCTGGCCCCCGGTGGACGTCTCGAGGGCGCCGCCGTCGTCGTGCGGGACGTCACCGAGGTCAAGCGGCGGGACCGGGCGCTGATGAGCAAGGACGCCACGATCCGCGAGATCCACCATCGGGTCAAGAACAATCTTCAGACGGTCGCGGCGCTGCTGAGGCTGCAGGCGCGCCGCACGGGCAACGCCGAGGCCCAGGTCGCGCTGGGGGAGGCGGTCCGGCGGGTGACGTCCATCGCGATCGTCCACGAGGCGCTGTCCATGTCGGTGGACGAGGAGGTCGACCTCGACGACGTGTTCGATCGCCTCATCCCGATCGTGGTGGACGTGTCGGCGATCGGCAGTCAGATCCGGGTGGTGCGCGAGGGCGATCTCGGGGTCTTCCCCGCGGACCGTGCCACACCGCTCGTGATGGTCCTGACCGAACTCGTGCAGAACGCCGTCGAGCACGCCTTCGATCCCGGCGCGCACGGGACCGTCACCGTCCGGGCACAACGCTCGGCGCGGGTGCTCGACGTCGTCGTGCACGACGAAGGGAAGGGGCTGCCCGCGGGATTCGACCTGGAGGACTCGGACCGGTTGGGACTGCAGATCGTCCGCACACTCGTCGCCGCGGAACTGGGCGGCGCCATCGAACTGACCGGCGGTGCCTCGGGTGGGACCGAGGCACGGCTGAGGCTGCCCCTCGGGAAGGTGTCGACCTGATCGGCCTCCCGGACGTGTCGCCGGCCCGGGAGCACACCGGCCCCATTACACACCGATGCCCGGCACCCGTGGTGGTGCCGGGCCGTGCGACCTCGGGCGGATCGGTCCGCTGTGTGGATCAGACCGCTGTGCGTGTCCGCGTGCGGGCGTTGCGACGCTTGAGTGCGCGGCGCTCGTCTTCGCTCATGCCACCCCAGACACCGGCGTCCTGACCCGACTCGAGGGCCCAGGTCAGGCAATCGGTGGTCACCGGGCACCGGTTGCACACGAGCTTGGCATCGGCGATCTGCGCGAGGGCCGGACCGCTGTTCCCGACGGGGAAGAACAGTTCGGGATCCTCGTCACGGCAGATGGCCTTGTGGCGCCAGTCCATGCTTCTACTCTCCTTCGATGGTGCCGGGAGCACCAGCTCATGGTCTTTGCGAATTCATGCTGGAGTCGCGAAGTATTTCCGCGGGGTTACTTGTGAATGCTTTCACGATCGAGCGTGAAGTCAATAGAATTCGACACGACCGTGTGCAACGTCACGCCGATGTCCGATTCATCGGGTCACCTGCTGTATGTTCTACACGCTGGCCAGCGGAAATGTAAGACTGATCACAGAATTTCAGGGTTGGAATTCGGCTTCGGGGCCACTACCTCCAGCACATCCGGGACCGACACGAATTCCACATTCGTGCGTAATCCGAGATAGTCGCCGTCGACCTGCAATCCGACGGGACGTGACGACACCGCGCGGACCCGAGGTACGTCGTCGAGTCTGAGCAGGTGCGGTGACTCCGGTCGACCGTGGCGTGCCAGCAGTTGCCGGACGACCCGGAGGCTGGCCGCCACCCGCGTCGTGGTCATCGCGAACACACCCAGTCCGGTGTCGAAGGACGTGCCCGGATTCGTGTGGACGGGACGGGAACCGAGGAAGGTCCACGGGCTCGAGTTCGACACGAACGTGTAGTACACACCGGGAACCGGGTCGCGGTCCGGCAGATGCACGGTCAATGCCGGCTCCGCCTTCTTGGACGCGAAGAACTCCCTGATCGAATGCCGCACGTACCGCGCGGTCGTCACCGGTTTGCCCGATGCGCGCCCCACGTCGATCGCCTCGCACACCTGCGCGTCCAGACCGAGGCCCGCGTTGAAGACGAACCAGCGGCCGTCGCAGAAGCCCAGGCCGATCCTGCGGTGCGCACGTTCGTCGAGAAGCCCGAGGAGCTGATCGGTGGCCTCCATCGGGTCGGCAGCGATCCCCAGCGACCGCGCGAAGACGTTCGCGGACCCGCCCGGGACGACCGCGAGCCGTGGCAGCGACTCGTCGGCCGCGCGTATCCGCGGTGTGCCGAGCAGGCCGTTGACGATCTCGTTGACGGTGCCGTCACCACCGTGCGCGACCACCACGTCCATACCGTCGGCGTGAGCGGAACGGGCGAGTTCCGCCGCGTGGCCGCGGTGCGTGGTGTGCGCGACGGTCAACGCGACCCTTTCCGCCAGTGCATGAGCGAGCCGGTCGCGACCGGCCGGTGTGGTCGTCGTCGCGTTCGGGTTCACGATCAGCAATGCACGCACGGAGTATCAGCCTAAGTGGTCGTACCCGTGTCCACTACGCTGGCCGGGTGTCCACCGAAACTCCCCGCAGCAAGGTTCCGACGACGGTCCGTATCGCCGGGCAGCTCGTCGTCGTCGAAGGCCTCGTCGCGATCGGGTTCGCCGTGTACTCGGTGATCCGAGCCGCCTCCGGTGAGCACGACCAGTCCGTGACCAACGGCTACGGGTTCGCGTTGTGGCTCTCCATCCTGTTCGGCGGCGTCCTCGCCGCCGGTATCGCCCTGCTGCGCGGGGCCCGGTGGGGACGGTCCGTTGCCGTCGTCGCGCAGTTGCTGCTGTTGCCCGTCGTGTGGTCTCTGCTCACCGACTCCCACCAGCCGCTGCTCGGAACGCTGATGGCGTTCGTGGTGGTGCCCGCGTTGGTGTTGTTGTTCAGCCCGCCCACGACGCGATGGCTCGCCCGTGACTACGCCCCCGACGTCGAACCCGACGCCGAACCGGAGGATCGCGATCCGCGCGCATCCTGAACGGTGCGTCGCCCTCGTCGGACGAGGTACGGTGGGTTGTGGACGCCCCCGTTCCTCCCTCGACGGCACGCACCTCTCGCGCAAACGCGCCGAGTGCGCGAGGATCGTCGAGTGACAACGGTGCTTGCAGTGGCAAATCAGAAGGGTGGCGTCGCCAAGACGACCACGGTCGCGTCGTTGGGGGCCGCGCTTTCCGCGCTCGGACAGCGCGTGCTCGTCGTCGATCTCGATCCGCAGGGTTGCCTGACGTTCTCGCTCGGGCACAACCCCGACCGGGTCGAGCGGTCCGTGCACGACGTGCTCGTCGGTGATGCGGACGCACGCGACGTCCTGGTCGACACCGCGGAGGGCGTGACGCTGCTCCCCGCGACGATCGACCTCGCGGGTGCGGAGGCGCTGCTGCTGATGCGCGCGGGCCGTGAGTTCGCCCTCAAGCGTGCGTTGGCGCCGATCGTCGACGATTTCGACGTCGTCGTCCTCGACTGCCCACCGTCCCTCGGAGTGCTCACCCTCAACGGGCTGACCGCGGCCCGCTCGGTTCTCGTGCCGATGCAATGTGAGACGCTGGCGCACCGCGGTGTCGGGCAGTTGCTGCGCACCGTCGAGGAGGTCCGGCAGATCACGAACCCGGATCTGGAGTTGCTCGGCGCATTACCCACGCTGTACGACTCCCGCACGACGCACAGCCGCGACGTGCTCTCCGACATCTCCGACCGCTACTCGCTTCCGGTGCTGTCGCCGCCGATCCCCCGCACCGTCCGGTTCGCCGAGGCCTCGGCGTCGGGCGCGACCGTCCTCGCCGGTCGTTCGAACAAGGGCGCGACCGCCTACCGGGAGCTCGCCGAGAACCTGCTGGCCCACTGGGTCGACGGCACCGAACCGATCACCTACACCGTGAGTGTCTGAGCGCGGACGATGTGATCGCCGGATCCGTCGCAGCCGGTCAACGGTAGGCGACGACGTTCCCGCCGCGTTGCTCGAGGACGATGTCACCGAGGACCGCGACCGCCACGGCGTCGCTGTCCGTCGAGTCGTCGGAACCACCGGAATCCGGCGGGAGCGGAATCGTCCGCGTCACCTCCCCGGTGACCGGGTCGACGACGGCAAGACCGCGCTCGACGGGAACGAGCAGCTTGCCGGCCATCGCCGCGCTGCGCCCCGTCGCCCCGGGCACCGTCCACTTCGGCGCGAGATCACCGGAATCGAGTCCGACGGTGGCGCTGCCCGTCCACCACACGAGTCGGCCCCCGAGATCCTGCGCGGGGACGGTGACCGTGTCGGCGCCACCGACCGGTGTTCCGGCGGGAAGATCGTGGCCGGCCACGATCTTCCCGTTGCGGTCGAACACCTCGATGCGCGGTGTGGTGCCGTCGTGACCGGGCACGAACACCGCGGCCCGTTCCCCGGAGACCGCGACGATGCGGGCCGTCGATCCGGCGGGGGCGTCGGGTAGCACCGACGACGCGTACTGCTCGGGCTTCTGTGCGTCGTCGGGTGTCGGAGCGAGCAGCGTCAGTCGTTGGGCGGCCTCACCCGGGCACAGTTCGAGGACCGCGAGCAGTTCGGAGCCGGCGGCGGCGGAGCGCAGCTCGCAGCCGCTGCGGGGTTGAGCGCCCGGGGTGACCGGTGCGTCGACCCGCCCGTATTCGACGGTGCGGACCAGATCGGACCGCCACATCTCGAGCCGTGTCCCACCGAGCGCGATCAGGTGACTGCCGGCGTCGACGAGCCGGATCGCGTCGTCCGTGTCGCTGGACCGCGCGGTGTACCGCTCGCCGCTGTCGCCGCGCAACGCGGTCGTCTGACCGCAGCCGCGGGGATCTTCGTACACGGCGACGACGATGCCCCGGTGGCTCGTGGCGGCGCAGAGCGGACGATTGCGGGTGTAACTCCACCGTTGGGTGCCCGTGGCGGGATCGCGGCCCACCACCGTGTCGCCGTCGGCGGTGACGACGGTCGCGTCGAGGACGGCGGGCCGATCGGTCGCACCGCTGGGCGCACGCCAGATCTCTGCGAGCGTGTCCGGAACGGACTGCGCGGCGGCGGGGGCGGTCGGTGCGCCGTCCCAGGTGATCGAGGTGGTTCCGCGCGCGTCGGACCGCACCCACACGACGATCGCCGCCACCGCGACGGTGACGGCGAGCGCGGCGGCGACGATCAGGTCGGTCCGCGTGCGACGCTCGGGCGTCTGCACGGGTGTCAGACGGCCGAGGAGGTCGACACCGTGTCGGTTGCGCCGGTGTCCTGCGCCGTGGTGTCCGCGGATGCGGGCTTCCGCCGGCGCCGCCGGCGCCGCCGTGCCGGAGCCGTACCTTCCTCGTGCCCGTCCTTCGGCGCAGTGGCCGACTGTGCCGGACCGCCGGTGGGCTCGGTGCCCGTGGCTTCGGTGGTCGCGGCTTCGGCGCCGTCGGCGGGCCTGCCCTCGACGACCTTCCCGCGCACGGTGCGTCGACGGACGCGGTTGCGCTTGGGACGCGACGGGTTCTCGCCGCGCGCGGGCCGCTCGCGTGACGACTCGCCGGCGTCGTCGCGGGTTCGGGCGGGCTTCCGGATCCGACCGGTGGCCTGGGTGGGGATGCCCAGGTCCTCGTACAGGTGGGGCGAGCTCGAGTAGGTCTCCACCGGGTCGGGCATGCCGAGTTCGAGCGCCTTGTCGATCAGCTGCCAGCGCGGCACGTCGTCCCAGTCGACGAGGGTGATGGCGGTACCGGTGCGGCCGGCGCGACCGGTGCGGCCGATCCGGTGCACGTACGTCTTCTCGTCCTCGGGGCACTGGTAGTTGATGACGTGCGTGACGTCGTCGATGTCGATGCCTCGCGCCGCGACGTCGGTGGCGACGAGCACGTCGATCTTGCCGTCGCGGAACCGGCCCAGTGCCTTCTCCCGGGCGATCTGGCCGAGGTCGCCGTGCACGGCGCCGACCGCGAAGCCGCGGTCGGCGAGGTCGTCGGCGACCTTCTGCGCGGTGCGCTTGGTGCGAGTGAAGATCATCGTGGCGCCGCGGCCGTCGGCCTGCAGCACCCGCGCGACGAGTTCGGCCTTGTCGAGCGCGTGCGCGCGATAGATCACCTGGTTGGTGCGTTCGTGCACCGCGGACGACTGGGGCTCCTCCGCCCGGATGTGGGTGGGCCGGCTCAGGAACGTGCGGGCGAGCGTGATGATCGGCCCGGGCATCGTCGCGGAGAACAGCATCGTCTGGCGACGGTCGGGAACCATCCCGAGGATGCGCTCGATGTCGGGGAGGAATCCGAGATCGAGCATCTCGTCGGCCTCGTCCATGACGAGCACGCCGATCTTGCCGAGGATCAGATGCCCCTGGTTGGCGAGGTCGAGGAGGCGGCCGGGTGTGCCGACGACGACGTCGACGCCCTTCTTCAGTTCGTCGATCTGCTGCTCGTAGGGGCGGCCACCGTAGATGGACAGCACCTCGAGGCCGTTCTTGCGGCTTCCGGGCAGATACTTCGATGCGTTCACGAGGTCGCCGGTGACCTGGACGCAGAGCTCGCGGGTGGGGACGATGACGAGGGCGCGGGGGGTGCCGTCGAGCGTCGCCGTTCCCGAGTCGGCGCTGGTGATGCGGTGCAGCAGGGGGACACCGAATCCGAACGTCTTGCCCATACCGGTACGGGCCTGACCGATGAGGTCGTCGCCGGCGAGGGCGAGCGGGAGGGTGAGTTCCTGGATGGCGAACGTCCGTTCGATGCCGACCTCGCCGAGGGCGCGGACGATCTCGTCGCGAACACCGAGTTCGCCGAACGTGGGGGCGACGTGGGTGGAATCGAGCTGGGCGGAGACGGTCGTGTCGCTGGCGTCGTCTTCGTGGTCGATGGTGATCTTGCTCAGGGGTCTGGCCTTCCTGGTCTCGGCACGCACGCACGAGGTGGACAAGGCGACCGGCCTGCGTCTTCATACGAGCTACCGGGCGGGTGCTCGCGAGCGCGGCAGCGATCCTCAAACGGGTGCGCGCACATTATCGGCGGAGACCGCGGGCCGCGGTGAGCGGCGCGAAGCGCGGTCTTCCTCGCCCATTGTACCGGCACCCCGTATCGGGCGAGGTGGTACTACGCTCTGTCGTCATGGGAGCCGAAGCATCGCCGTCCGCAACACCGCACCGACCGTCGCCCGCGGGTCACACCGTGCCCGCCGATCATCCGGGGGTCGCCGAACTCTACGCGGTGCTCGCGTACGGCGAGATCTCGGCGTTCTACCGGCTTTCCGAGGATGCGCGGTTCTCGCCGTCGGTGCGGGGCCGGGTGGCGTTCGCGCAGATGGCTGCCGCGGAGATGGGTCACTACGAGATCTTGCACACGGCACTCGAGGAGCGGGGCGTCGACATCTATGCGGCGATGGAGCCGTACCGTCGCGCCCTGGACGACTACCACGCGTCCACCACACCCTCGACGTGGCTCGAATCGCTCGTCAAGGCGTACGTCGGTGACGGTATCGCCGCCGACTTCTACCGGGAGATCGCGACGCTGCTGCACCCCGAGGTCGGAGCGGTGGTCCGTGACGTGCTGGCCGAGACCGGGCACTCGGAGTTCGTGGTGAGCGAGGTGCGGGCGGTCGTCGAGCGGAGTGCGACGCAGAAGGACCGCCTGATGCTGTGGGGTCGCCGGCTGCTCGGGGAGGCCATCACCCAGGCGCAGTACGTCCTCGCGCAACGCGAGGAACTCGCCGAACTCGTCATCCTCGCGTCGGGTGATCTGTCGAACATCGCGGCGCTGATCGACCGGATGCAGGTGGAGCACGCCGAACGGATGGCAGTGCTCGGATTGCACTAGCCTGACCGTGACAGGCAGTACACCCGGAGATTCGGAGGTCCTCGTGGAGGTCAAGATCGGTGTCGCGGACAGCCCGCGCGAAGTCGTCGTCGTCAGCGAACAGACGCCCGACGAGGTGGAGGCTCTCGTGACCGCCGCGCTCGGTGGCGCGAACGGCGGCGTGCTCGCCCTCGTCGACGAGAAGGGCCGCAAGGTTCTCGTGCAGGCCGCGAAGATCACCTATGTCGACATCGGACCCGCCAGCGTCGGCAAGGTCGGCTTCGCCGCGAACTGACAGCGGTCAGCGCTGCCGCAGCTCCGGCTGCAGGGGGACCGTCTTGAGCCCGCCCCAAGCGAGGGCGACCGTCGTGTCGACGGCGTCTTCCTTGGGGATCGGACGGGCTGCGTCGAGCCAGTACCGAGCGGTGAACTGGCTCGTCCCGACGAGCCCGACCGCGAGGATGCGGGCACGATACGGATCGAGACCGGAATCGTGGGCCACGAGATCGAAGACCGCGTCCACACACGCCTCGGTGGCCTGCTCCACCCGGTGCGCCACCTGCGGTTCACCCATCAGATCCGACTCGAACACCAGCCGGAACCCCTGGCTGTCGTTGTCGACGAAATCGAAGAACGCCTGCACCGCGGCGCGCACTCGTTGACGGTTGTCGGTGGTCGAGCGCAAGGCCTGCCGGACGCCGTTGATGAGGACGTCGACGTAGTTCTGCAGGACGGCGCAGTACAACTCGAGTTTTCCGGGAAAGTGCTGGTAGAGGACCGGTTTACTGACGCCGGCGCAGTCGGCGATCTCGTCCATCCCGGCCGCGTGGTACCCGCGGGTGACGAACACCTCACTGGCGGCTTCGAGCAGTTGGGCGCGGCGTTCGTCCCGAGGCATCCGCGCACCGCGCTTGGTGCCGATGGCGTTCTCCTTCCGGGACGCTCGGGCGGCGACTTCGGTCATGCTTGCTCCCACTCTGCGCGTGCACCGACAGTGACGGCGGCCACTGCGATGCGAATCATCTCTGCAGGTTACAGGTCGGCGGTGCGCGCAGGTGCAACGCCCTACCGTCGAGTATCCGCTGTTGTGGTCGAGCAGGGAATCCCGTGGCGACCGACGGTCCGATCCTCGGCGATGTGACATTCTGGCACCCGTGACCGACCGAGGAGGAGTGCGCACAGACGAGTCGGAGGACGGTGTGCAGGGGGATTCACGCACGGAGTCGATCGCGGCGCGGTCGAGTGGGCCCCGCGCCGATCCGACACCGCGCAACGGATCGCACCAGCCGTTGCGTGCTCAGTGGGATCCGGTGTCGGGCGAGCCGCACCGGCCTCGGCGGCCCCGACCGGAGCGGAAGGTGCGCAAGCAGAGCCCACTGGGGCGTTTCGTCGCGACCTACGGTTGGCGTGCGTACGCGGTTCCGATCCTCACCGTCGCGACGGTACTGGTGGTCTGGGATGCGGTGCGGGCTCCGGGCGTGGCGCCGGCGGGCGGCGACGACGGCACGGCGGAGACCGTTGCCGCGCGTGCCCCGGCCGCGGACGGGGCGTTCCCGCAGGATCTCGCGTCCGGTGCGCTGCCGGACGGAGGAGCGTTCACGGAGTCGGGTGCGGGGACGTGGCGGGTCGTTCCGGGTACGAGCGAGCAGGTGGGTTCGGGGGAGACACAGGTGTTCACGTACACCGTCGAGGTGGAGGACGGCGTCGACACCGCCGCGTACGGCGGCGACCAGGCCGTCGCGCGACTGGTCGACGAGACCCTGGCGGATCCGCGCAGTTGGACCGCGGACCGGGCGTTCGCGTTCCGGCGAGTGGACGGCGGGTCGCCGGACTTCCGGGTGTCGCTGACGTCGCAGATGACCGTCCGGCAGTTCTGCGGGTTCGACATCCCGCTCGAAGGGTCCTGCTACAACCCCGGCCTGGATCGTGTGTTGCTCAACGAGCCGCGGTGGGTGCGGGGCGCGATCTCGTTCCACGGCGACATCGGTTCGTACCGCCAGTACGTCGTCAACCACGAGGTCGGGCACGCCATCGGATTCGCCCAGCACGATCCGTGCGGGACGGACGGGGGGCTCGCACCGATCATGATGCAGCAGACGTTCGGTACGTCGAACGACGACATCGCCAGGCTCGATCCGGGCGGGGTGGTGCCCCCGGACGGGAAGGAGTGCCGGTTCAATCCGTGGCCGTATCCCCGAGCGTGAGCGGTGGTGGGTGCAGAGCGTGAGCGGTGGTGGGTGCAGGGCGTGAGCGGGCGTCGGTGGGTGCGCGGCGTGGTGGGACAATGACGGCACCCCGCCCCGAGAACCCTGCCGAGGAGCGCACCGTGACCGCATTGCCGCCGTTGGTGGAACCTGCCGCCGAGCTGAGCCGCGAGGAGATCGCCCGCTACAGCCGGCATCTGATCATCCCGAATGTGGGTGTGATCGGACAGAAACGGTTGAAGAACGCCCGGGTCCTGTTCATCGGTGCCGGTGGGCTGGGTTCACCCGCGTTGCTGTATCTGGCGGCGGCGGGAGTGGGGACGATCGGCATCGTCGAGGACGACGTGGTGGAGACGTCGAATCTGCAGCGACAGGTGGTCCACGGCGGTGCGGACGTCGGCCGGCCGAAGGGGGAGAGCGCCCGCGACAGCATTCTCGCCGTCAACGACACGGTGCGGGTGCGGCTTCATCCGGAGCGACTCGACGCGGACAACGCGGTGGGGTTGTTCGAGCAGTACGACCTGATCCTCGACGGGACCGACAACTTCGCCACCCGCTATCTCGTCAACGATGCCGCCGTCCTCGCTCGCAAGCCGTACGTCTGGGGGTCGATCTTCCGCTTCGAGGGGCAGATCTCGGTGTTCTGGGAGGACGCGCCGGACGGGCTCGGCCTGAACTATCGCGACCTGTACCCGGACGCACCGCCCCCCGGTCTCGTGCCGTCCTGCGCCGAGGGCGGGGTACTCGGGGTGTTGCCGGGGACGGTCGGCACGATCATGGCCACCGAGGCGATCAAGTTGATCACGGGTATCGGTGAGTCGTTGCTCGGCCGATTGATGATCTACGACGCGCTCGCGATGACGTTCCGCACGGTGACGTTGCGGCGGGATCCGGGGCGCGTTCCGGTCACCGAACTCGTCGACTACGCGTCGTTCTGCGGGAGTGTCCCGGCGGCGGCGGCCGGTGGCGCCGCGATCACCGCGGGCGAACTGCGCCATCTCCTCGATACCGACGGCGACGTCGAGTTGATCGATGTGCGTGAACCCGTGGAGTGGGACATCGTGCACATCGAGGGCGCGAAGTTGATCCCGAAGGATCGGATCGTCTCGGGTGAGGCTCTCGCGGAGCTGCCGCAGAACCGCCGCATCGTGTTGTACTGCAAGACGGGGATCCGGTCCGCGGAGGCGTTGCAGGTTCTGGAACGCGCCGGGTTCGCCGACGCACTGCACCTGCACGGCGGTGTGCTGGCCTGGGCGCAGCAGGTCGATCCGTCGCTGCCGGTGTACTGAACGACGGGTGTCCGGCGAGTGTTTTGCTGCGAAGCTGTGATCGGCCCCGGCGGAGTGCCTCCCCGGGGTGTGCCGGACGCGACGGTACGGTGACCGGCGTGAGCTCACTCCAACCTCCACAGCACGTGTGCTCCACGTTCGGTCTGCGTGACGTGGATCCGGTCCCGCTCGGCGCGGACTGGGACGGCGGTTTCCGCTGCGGCGACGTGGTTCTGTCCCGTGTCGCGGATCACGCGCGTGCCGCCTGGTCCGCGAAGGTGCGGGAGACCCTCACCGTCGACGGGGTGCGTCTGGCCCGGCCGGTGCGCGCCACGGACGGGCGGTACGTGGTCTCGGGGTGGCGGGCCGACACGTACATCGTCGGCACCTCCGAGCCGCGACACGACGAGGTGGTCTCGCTGTCGCTGCGGTTGCACGCGGCGACCTCGCAACTCGAACGCCCCCGATTCCTGATGCAGCCGCCGGTCGCGCCGTGGGCGGATGTCGACGTGTTCGTCGCGGCCGACAGGGCGGCGTGGGAGACCGTGCCGTTGCGGTCCGCCCGCGCGGCGGGCGCACCCGAGACGGTGACCCCCGACGGCCGCAAGAGTCTGGATCTGATCCATCAGCTCGCGACGTTCCGCAAACCGGTACATCTGCCGGATCAGCTCGTGCACGGCGACCTGTTCGGAACCGTCCTGTTCGCGGGGCGTGCGGCGCCGGGGTTGACCGACATCACACCGTACTGGCGCCCGGCGTCGTGGGCCGCTGCGGTGGCGGTGGTCGACGCGCTCTCGTGGGGTGGCGCCGACGACGCCCTGATCGGTCGGTGGGAAGATCTGCCCGAATGGCCGCAGATGCTGCTGCGCGCGGCCATCTTCCGTCTCGCTGTGCATGCGCTGCACCCGCGGTCGACAGAGGAAGCGTTTCCCGGTCTCGCGCACACCACCGATCTCGTCCGATTACTGCTCTGAGCTGTGCATCACACCCTCACGGAGGCCACCGGCGGAACGTGAGGAACTCGTGACGCGGAGGTCATCGAGGGCAGCACCGCGGCAACACCGCGTACCTACCTTGGGTTCATCGTCGGACCCGAGAGAGGTGACGCGTGACCACATCCATCGCCGAGAAAGAAACGCTGCAAGCCAAGTTCGCCCGTAAGCACTACATCGCGGATTGGGACGCCGAGAACGTCGATGCGTGGGAGGCGGGCGGTGAACGCATCGCGCGGCGGAACCTGATCTGGTCGGTCATCGCCGAACACGTCGGTTTCTCCGTGTGGTCGATCTGGTCCGTGATGGTGCTGTTCATGCCGACCGAGGTGTACGGCATCGACGCGGCCGGAAAGTTCTTCCTCGTCGCAGTGCCGACACTCATCGGCTCCGTTCTGCGGATCCCCTACACCGTCGCCACCGCCCGATTCGGCGGACGCAACTGGACGATCTTCAGTGCGCTGATCCTGCTGGTTCCGACTCTCGCCACCCTGTACCTGATGCTCAACCCGGGCTTCTCGTACACCGCGTTCCTGCTCGTGGCGGCGCTCGCCGGTGTCGGCGGCGGCAATTTCGCGTCGTCGATGACCAACATCAACGCCTTCTACCCGCAACGCCTCAAGGGGTGGGCACTGGGCCTGAACGCCGGCGGCGGAAACATCGGTGTGCCCGTCGTGCAGTTGCTCGGCCTGCTGGTCATCGCGACCGTCGGCAACACCGAACCGTGGATCGTGTGCGCCGTGTACCTCGTGCTCTGCTCGGTCGCGGCGCTCGGGGCGGCCCTGTTCATGGACAATCTCGGTGATCAGAAGGCCGATCTGCGGGCGATGGGTGAGGTCCTGAGGTTCGGACACTCGTGGGTCGTGTCGTTCCTGTACATCGGGACGTTCGGTTCGTTCATCGGGTTCAGCTTCGCCTTCGGTCAGGTTCTGCAGATCAACTTCCTCGCCGGTGGTGACACCGCCGCGCAGGCCGCGTTGCACGCAGCGCAGATCGCGTTCATCGGTCCGCTCCTCGGATCGATCTCCCGCCCGATCGGCGGCATGCTCGCCGACCGCGTCGGTGGTGGCCGCATCACCGTGTGGACCTTCGTCGCCATGACCCTCGCCGCCGGTGTGCTCATCGTCGCCGGCACCATCGACGATGCGACGGACGGCGCGGCGTCGGGCGCTGTGATGACCGCGATGGTGCTGGGATTCATCGGGCTGTTCCTGCTGTCGGGCCTCGGCAACGGGTCGGTGTACAAGATGATCCCGTCGATCTTCGAGGCGAAGGCGCAGGGCCTCGACGGTCTGGACCGTGCCGAGCGTGCCGCCTGGTCGCGCACGATGTCGGGGGCGCTCATCGGGTTCGCCGGTGCGATCGGTGGTCTCGGTGGAGTCGGCATCAACCTGGTGCTCCGGGCCTCCTATTCCGGTGCCGCCCAATCCGCGACGCTCGCGTTCTGGGTGTTCGGTGCCTTCTACCTGGCGTGCATCGCGATCACGTGGGCCGTGTTCCTGCGTCCGCCCCGCCCCGCCGCCGAGAACGTGCCGACGACCCACGCGACCGCCTGATCCACCCGCCCCAACCACCTGAAACGTCGACCGAGTCGAGACCTGGTACGCCGCACAGCCACGGCAGACCGCAGCAGTGAGAGAAAGAAGAAAACCATGAGCCGCAAGAACGTCGTCGTCGCCGGACACGGGATGGTCGGACACCGATTCGTGGAGGCGCTCCGCTCCCGCGACGAGCAGGACCAGTGGTCGGTGACCGTCCTGTGCGAGGAATCCGATCCCGCCTACGATCGTGTGGGGCTGTCGTCGTACGTCGGTTCGTGGGACCGCAAGGAACTCGCCCTCGCCGGCAACGACTACCCGGAGGACACGCTCGTCGACCTGCGCCTGGGTACCCGGGCCGCCACGATCGACCGTGACGCGCGGACCGTCACCACCGGTGCCGGTGAGACCCTGCCCTACGACGCGCTGGTCCTCGCCACCGGGTCGTACGCCTTCGTGCCACCGATCCCCGGCCGTGACCTGCCCGGCTGTTTCGTGTACCGCACCCTCGACGACCTGGACGGTATCCGCAGGGCCGCGGACGCCGCCCGGGAAGCGGGCACCGCGGGCATCGTCGTCGGCGGCGGACTGCTCGGCCTCGAGGCGGCCAACGCGTTGCGGGGGCTCGGCGTGAAGGCGCACGTGGTCGAGTACAACAACTGGCTGATGCCGGCGCAGGTCGACGAGGGTGGCGGCAAACTCCTCGGCCGACTGGTGACCCAGCTCGGTCTCGTCGTGCACACCGGTGTCGCCACGGAGAAGATCGAGGAGGGCGAGCACGGGCTGGCCGTGTCGCTGTCCGACGGCACCGTCATCGATGCGGGGCTCGTGGTGTTCTCCGCCGGCGTGCGTCCCCGCGACGAACTCGCCCGTGAGGCGGGACTCGACCTCGCCGAGCGTGGCGGTGTCCTCACCGATGTCGCGTGCCGCTCCACCAACGACGACAGCGTGTACGCGGTCGGCGAGTGCGCCGCCGTCGAGGGGGTCTGCTACGGACTCGTCGCCCCCGGGTACAGCACCGCCGAGGTCGTCGCCGACCAGTTGCTGGGCGGCACCGCCGAGTTCCCCGGCGCCGACATGTCCACCAAGCTCAAACTGCTCGGTGTCGACGTCGCGAGTTTCGGTGACGCGCATGCCCGCACCCCCGGTGCGCTCGAGGTCGTGCTGTCGGACTCGGCGAAGGGCACCTACGCCAAGCTCGTCGTCTCCGACGATGCGAAGATCCTGCTCGGGGGCATCCTCGTCGGTGATGCGTCCGCGTACGGCTCCCTGCGCCCGCTCGTGGGACGGGAACTCCCCGGCGACCCGGCATCGTTGATCTCGCCGGCGGGGGAGAAGCCCGGTGCCGGTGCGCTGCCCGACGACGCCGAGGTGTGCTCCTGCAACGGTGTCACCAAGGGCACGATCTGCAGTGCGATCGCCGACGGCGCCTGCGACATCGCGCAGATCAAGTCGTGCACGAACGCCGGTACCACGTGCGGTGGCTGCCTGCCGACGATCAAGCAGTTGTTGGCGTCGTCCGGTGTCGAGATGTCCAAGGCCCTGTGCGAACACTTCGAGCAGTCCCGCGCCGAACTGTTCCAGATCGTGCAGGCCACGGGAATCCGCACCTTCTCGGCCCTCATCGACAAGCACGGCACCGGCACCGGCTGTGACATCTGCAAGCCGGTGGTCGCATCGATCCTCGCGTCCACCGACTCCGATCACATCCTGCACCGCAGCCAGGCCGGCCTGCAGGACACCAACGACCACTTCCTCGCGAACATCCAGAAGAACGGCACCTATTCGGTGGTGCCGCGGATGCCCGGCGGTGAATGCACCCCCGAGCAGCTCATCGTCATCGGTGAGGTCGCACGCGACTACGGCCTCTACGTCAA
The DNA here is from genome assembly GCF_020515525.1 of Rhodococcus yananensis. Classification (GTDB taxonomy): domain Bacteria; phylum Actinomycetota; class Actinomycetes; order Mycobacteriales; family Mycobacteriaceae; genus Rhodococcus; species Rhodococcus yananensis. The sequence continues at coordinate 48,110 of NZ_JAIYEP010000018.1, read as the reverse complement.
GATGACCGGTGGACAGCGCATCGACCTGTTCGGCGCCCGCGTCGAACAACTGCCCGAGATCTGGCAGCGGCTCGTCGACGCGGGCATGGAATCCGGACAGGCGTACGGCAAGTCGTTGCGCACCGTGAAGAGCTGCGTCGGCGGGACGTGGTGCCGATACGGCGTGCAGGACTCGGTGGGGATGGCCGTGGAGCTCGAATTGCGGTACCGGGGGCTGCGGTCGCCGCACAAGCTCAAGTTCGGTGTGTCCGGCTGTGCCCGCGAATGCGCCGAGGCCCGCGGTAAGGACGTCGGTGTGATCGCCACGGAGAGCGGCTGGAACCTGTACGTGTGCGGCAACGGCGGGCAGTCGCCCAAGCACGCGCAGTTGCTCGCCGGTGGCCTCGACGACGCGACCCTCGTCAAGTACATCGACCGGTTCCTGATGTTCTACATCCGTACCGCCGACCGGTTGCAGCGCACCGCGCCGTGGCTCGATGCCCTCGACGGCGGCCTCGATCACCTCAAGGAGGTCATCTGCGAGGACAGCCTCGGCATCGGCGACGAACTCGAGGCGGCGATGGCCAAGCACGTGGCGGGATACAAGGACGAGTGGGCCGGTGTCCTCGAGGACCCCGAGAAGCTCGCGCGGTTCGTCTCCTTCGTCAACGCGCCCGACGAGGCCGATCCGACCGTGCAGTTCGACGACTCGGGCGCCCGCAAGGTTCCGGTGCTGATGGGGTTGCCGACGGTGCGCACCGACGCGCCGGAGTAATCCACATCACCGGCCGTCGACGACGATTACCCGGCGACAACCGGAGGGTAACGCGGCCGAAACACCGCACCGAGAGAATTTCGGGGAAACCTGCCGAGGGAGGACACATGACCATCACCGATACCCGGACCGCCGAAGTGGCTGCGCGCGCCAGCGTGCTCGACCGGCGGATGGAATGGACGTCGGCGTGCCCGATGAGCCAGCTCATTCCCGGCCGCGGGGTCGCGGTGCTGTTGCGCGGCGGCGAGCAGGTCGCCCTGTTCCTGCTGGACGACGGTACGCTGCGCGCTGTCGGGAACATCGACCCGTTCGGGCGGGCCGCCGTCATGTCCCGCGGGATCGTCGGCGATCGCGCCGGCGAACCCACCGTGGCGTCACCGCTGCTCAAGCAGGTGTTCTCGCTGGACGACGGTCGCTGCCTCGACGATCCCGACACCCACCTGCCCGTCTACGACGTGCGGGTGTGGGCGGGCGTCGTGCAGGTGCACAGCCGGATCCGGTCCCGGAGCGATCTGAACGCCACGGTCGTCGGCGAAGATTCGTGAGCTCGGCGAACACCCCGCTGCACGGATTCACGATCGGCGTGACCGCCGCGCGGCGCGCAGAGGAGTTCGCGACGCTGCTCGAGCGGCGGGGTGCGCAGATCGTCCATGTGCCGGCGATCCGCATCATCCCGCTGTCCGACGACGCCGAACTCGAACGGGTCACCCGCAGCATCGTCGACACACCACCCGACGTGACGATCGCGACCACGGCCATCGGGTTCCGCGGCTGGATGGGGGCGGCGGACGGTTGGGGTCTCGCCGACGAACTCGCCGCAGCACTGTCCACCAGCCGGATCCTCGCCCGCGGCCCCAAGGTCACCGGCGCGATCCGCGCGGCGGAACTGCGGGAGGAATGGTCGCCGGAATCCGAATCGTCCGCGGAACTGCTCGAGCATCTGCTGGCGGAGGGCGTCGAGGGCAAGCGGATCGCCGTGCAGTTGCACGGCGAGCGCACCGAATGGGAACCCGGTACCGACCTGTTCCGGGCGCTGCGGGAGGCCGGCGCCGACGTCGTCGCCGTTCCGGTGTACCGGTGGACACCTCCGGACGACCCGGCGGGGCTGGACCGGCTCATCGACCGGATCGCCGAACAGTCGATCGACGCCGTCACGTTCACCAGCGCGCCGGCCGTCGCGTCGTTGCTCATGCGCGCCAAGGACACCGGAATGCTCGACCCGATGCTCGAGGGGATGCGCACCGGCGTGGTGGCGGTGTGTGTCGGACCGGTGACCGCCGCACCGCTCGTCGAACTGGAAGTGCCCGTGACGATGCCGTCACGGGCGAGGCTCGGATCGCTCGCCCGCCACATCGCGGAGGAACTCCCGCGCCGCGCGGTACGGATCCGGGCCGGGGGACACACCCTCGGTCTGCGCGGCCGGTGCGTCGTCGTGGACGACGAGATGCGGTGTCTCGCACCGGCCGGAATGGCCCTGATCCGCACACTCGCGGCGCGACCGGGCCGTGTGGTCTCCCGTGAGGAGTTGCTCGCCGTCCTCCCCGGCGGCGGGGGCGACACCCACGCCGTCGAAACCGCGGTGGCCCGGTTGCGTTCGGCGCTGGGGGCGCCCGCGATCGTGCAGACCGTCGTCAAGCGCGGATACCGCTTGGCAGTAGACCTGGAGGATTCATGATCACCACCGATCCGGCGTTGCTTCTCGTCGCCCACGGAACCCGTAATCCCCGCGGGGTCGAGATGATCGCCCACCTCGCATCCGAGGTGTCCCGCACCGCGGGGCCGGCACGGGTCGCGTTCGTCGACGTGCTCGGCCCGTCCCCCGCGGAGGTGCTCGGGGACGACTCCCGGCCCACCGTCGTCGTCCCCGCCTTCCTCGCGTCCGGCTATCACGTGCACACCGATGTTCCGCGGGAGATCGCCGAGAGCGGTCACCGCGCGGTCACCGTCACCGATGCGCTCGGACCCGATCCGGTGCTGGCGCGGGTCCTCGCTCGCCGGTTGCGTGAGGTCGGGTGGCGCGATGGCGACGCCGTCGTGCTGGCCGCCGCGGGCTCGTCCGATCCGCGGGCGTTGCGCGACGTGCGGTGCGCGGCGCGGATGTTGTCGAGCCTGATCCGCACCACGGTGCGCGTCGGCTACGTCGCGACCGCCGAGCCGAGGGTGTCCGAGGCGGTGGATGCGTTGCGAGCGCAGGGGGCCCGCAGGGTGTTCATCGCGTCGTATCTGCTCGCGGACGGTCTGTTCCACGCCCGACTCCACGATGCCGGGGCGGACGGAGTCGCAGCACCGCTCGGTGTCGACGCCGACATCGTCGATCTCGTGCTGCGTCGGTACCGTGCGGGTGCCGCCCTGCCGTGGACGGCCGTCCGCTCCTGACGTCGGTCAGCCCGGCAACGGCAGGAACTCGGCGTCGTCACCGTCCACCGCGTGCGGCGGCACCAGTGCAATCGCGTCGCGACCGATCAGTCCGGCCAGATGCGATGTCCGGACAGCGTTGTCGCACAACCAGCGTCCCTCCTCGTCGCGGTATGCGGGAAGAAGGCGGGTGCGATCACCCGCGACATCACCGGCGTTGACGAGCGGCGCGACGAGCGGCGCCGCGGATGCGCGTCCGGTGCGTCCGCACACGACGGCCGGGAGCACGACCATCAGGGTTCCCACCGCGGCGACGGGATTACCGGGCAGTCCCAGAACGGCCCGCCCGTCGGGCAGTACCGCCGACACCTGGGATCCGCCGGGTTTGCACCGGACCCGGTCGACGACGATCTCGGCGCCCGCGCGGTCCAGCGCACCGCGGAGCTGATCGGCGGCGCCGCCACCGGTGGCACCGACGATCACCAGCGCATCGGTGTCGACGGTGTCGCGCAGCAGCACGTCGAAGCCGTCGGCCGTGTCGCGCAGGTGCTGTTCACCGGACACCCGTGCGCCGCACCACTCGACGAATCTCGGGAGGACAGGGCCGAGGGAATCACGGGTCTGACCCTGCTCGAGCGGTCCGGTGCGGCGGATCTCGTCGCCGGTGATCACGAGGTGCACCCGCAGCGGGCCGCGCACGTCCAGCGCGGTGACCTCGCCGCTGAACGCCGCGGACACCACCGCCGGGGTGACGGACACACCCGCATCGGCCAGCAGTGTTCCCGGAAGCCAGTCCTCACCCACCGCACGCGCGTCGTCGCGTCGCGGCGCATCCGGCAGCAGCGTCACGACAGCGCCGGTGACGGAGACGAATTCATCGCGCACGACGGAGGTGGCGCCGGGCGGAAGATGAGCGCCGGTCGCGATCCGCACGGCCTGCCCGTCGTCGAGTACGACCCGACCCGAGGACCCGGCGGTGCGGATCTCCGTGCGCAGCGACCACGGTCCGTCGCCTGCGACGGCGTACCCGTCCATCGCGGAGGTCGCGACGGGTGGCAGCGCCCCCGCGGCGACGAGCGGTGTCGCGAGGGTCGTGCCGAATGCCTCCGCGGGGGGAACGGTGCGGACGGGCAACCGCCGCTGCGCATTCCGCACCAGGGTGCGTGCCCTGGCGGGACCGGGTGCCTCGGTGTGGTCGCGGGCACCGGTGCGGGCACGCGCCAGATCGTCGAGGGTGTCGCAATCGTCGATCCCCGGCGCCGCGACCGTGACGTGGCGGTCGGGCAACAGTGCCCGCACCGGGCGGTCCACGACATCGCCGAGCGCGGCGAGCCGCGACGCCAGCGCGGCACCCCGCCACGCCGCGACGAGGAACTGGACCCGGCCCGTGTCGTCGACGGCGAACGCCGCGTCGGCGTCGGGTGCGGTGCGCAGCGCGTCGAGCAGCGCGGTGACGGTGTCGGTGGTGACGAACGGCAGATCCGACGGCAACGTGACCACGACGTCCGCGGCGGGCCGGGCCGCGGCGAGCGCCGCGACGGGACCGCTGCCGGCGGGTGATTCACGCACCTGCGTCACCGATGCGCCCAGTCCGTCCCGGGGCGGTCCGACCACGGTGACCCGGTCGAGGCCGGCGACGGCGGCGACGGCCGCGTCGAGCATCCGTCTGCCGGCCACGATCTGGGCCGGTTTGTCGAGGCCACCCATCCGTGTGGCGCGGCCTCCCGCGACGATGACGGCTTCGTGGACTGGCGGCGTGGACATACGCTCATGCTGCCCGACCGGGCCTCGTCCGCGCTCGTTCCCCCTGTCAGAAGTGGTGACGAGCACGTTTCACATCGACCCGGTCGCCGGTGATCGGGACACCCTCGAGTGCGAGTCGCGCGAGTTGCCGGGACGACAGGTGCGCGGCAGGACGGCCGGATGCCGGAACCACACGGTGCCACGGTAGATCAGCCGCGTCGGTGCGCATGATCCAGCCGACCGTTCGCGGAGTCGACAACCCGGCCGCGTCGGCGACGTCACCGTAGGTGGCGACGGCACCGGCAGGGATCGACGCGACGAGTGCGCGGACCTTCTCGATCTGTTCGTCGGTGGTGGGCATCTACAGCACCGACCGGATCAACTCGGCGGTGCGCTGCGGCAACTCCTGGTCGATCATGTGATCGCAGGCCAGTTCCAGCATCGTCAGGTTCGGCCCGAGGCGGTCGGTGAGGGCCCTCCGGAACTCGTCGGAGGTGTACGGCGGCTGCACCTTCCCGGCACGCGCGAGGATCGTGCGCACCCCCTGCGGTGGCAGGACGGGTTCACGCGCGAGTTCGCCCCACGACGCGACGAACGCGGGAATGCAGATGCGCCAACCGACCCGGCCGTCGTCGTGTTCGACGAGGTGCTCGGCGATCTCCTCGTCGAGCAGGTCCGAAGCGACCCCGGCCCAGTCACCGTGTGTCTTCTCGGACCGCGCTTCGGCGGCATCGGTGTAGTCGGGATACCGGACCGTGAGGTCCGCGACCTCGAGGAGTCGGTCGCCGGGCAACCCGATCGCGGGGTCGAGCAGAACCAACGAGCGCACCCGCTCGGGCGCGGTGGCGGCCAGGTGCAGCGCAATCGCGCCGCCGAACGAGTGCCCGACGACCGTGACCGGTCCGGTGTCGTGCGTGTCGAGCAGCGTCGACAGATCGGCGACGTGCGACTCGAAGCTCCACGGTGGTGTCCACGGTGACCGACCGTGCCCGCGCAGATCCGGCGCGATCACCCGAAGGTCGGGCAGGTACGTCTCGGCGAGGTTCCGCCAGCGCCGGCCGTGCCCGGTCAGGCCGTGCAGGGCGAGAATCGGCGGGCCGTCCGCGGGGCCGAAGAGGTGGGTGTGGAGGGCATCGGGGGTGCTCACCGGACCACTATCGCACCGCGGCGACGGGCTGCCGCCGCGGTGGACGATTCCCGCGGACCGAATGGTGTCCCGCGCCTGCAGTTGCGGCGGAGCGAAGCGAATGGATCCGCGGGAAGCGCGGGTGAACCGAGTCGCCCCGTGGCGCGGTGGTGTCGGACCCGTCTGCTGGGATGGACACATGACCGCAGCCGACCGACGCGCCCCCGACGCCCCGCGCCGCCCCGCGGCGAGTGGTACGGGCCGCCCCGCGGCGAGGCTCGTCGGCCGCACCGAGCGACCGGCCGCGGACCGCACCTGGCCCGACGACGTACAGCGACTGTTCGCCGATGCGCCGCCCACGCCGCGCTGGCGGCCGTGGCAGGTGCTCGGCGGGCCCGGAACCGGCAAGACCGCGCTGCTCGTCGACCTCGCCGTGCACCGCATCGCATCCGGCGCCCACCCCGAATCCGTACTGGTCCTCACGCATTCGCGGCGCGCGGCGACAGCCGTCAGAGAAGCGATCACCGCGGGCCTGCTGCGTGCGGGTGCCTCCAGCGATCCGCGTGCCACCCGCGAACCGCTGGTGCGCACCGTGCACTCGTACGCGTTCGCGGTCCTGCGTCTGCAGGCGTCCGCGCACGGCAACCCCCCACCGCGGCTGATCACCGGTGCCGAACAGGACGCCGTGATGCGGGAACTGCTGCGCGGCGACATCGACGACGGCGCGGGCATGTGGCCCGAACGACTGCGTCCGGCGCTCGGCATGACGGGATTCGCGGTGGAACTGCGCGATCTGATGCTGCGCGCGAACGAACGCGGGCTCGGCCCGGAGGACCTCATCGAACTCGGCGAACGTCGTGAGCGGCCCGAATGGGTCGCCGCGGGACGCTTCGCGCAGCGGTACGAGCAGGTGATGCTGCTGCGCGGCGCGGTCGGTCTCGAGGCTCCGGAAGCCACCGCGCCGGCGCTCGACGCCGCCGAACTCGTCGGTGCGGCCCTGGCCGCATTCGCGACCGACCCCGACCTGCTCGCCGCCGAACGCACGCGCATCCGGCACCTGCTCGTCGACGACGCCCAACATCTGGACCCGCAGGCCGCGCAGCTCGTGCGGATCATCGGTACCGGCACCCGCACCAGCACCGTCGTGGGCGACCCCGATCAGGCCGTCTACGGTTTCCGCGGGGCCGACACGGCTTTCCTGACCGGTCTCGCCGACGCGGGCACCGACCGGCAGGTGCTGCTGTGCACCGACCACCGCTCCCGTCCCGCGCTCGCGGCGGTCACCGACGGACTCGTCCGGCGGCTACCCGGTTCGTGGCCGCACCGCGGTCTCGCCGTTCCGGAAGCGCCCGACGACGATCCCGGTGACACCGCACCCGGGCGGGTCCGGGTGTCCGTACTGCCGAGCCAGGCGAAGGAGGCCGCGCTCGTCGCCGACACGTTGCGTCGCGCCCATCTCGTCGACGGGGTGCCGTGGTCGCGGATGGCGGTCGTCGTGCGGTCGGTACCGCGGTCCCTGCCGCCGTTGCGTCGTGCATTGCTCGCTGCCGGGGTGCCCATGACCACCGCGGCGACCGAACTGCCGCTCGCCCGCCAGCACAGCGTCGCGGGTCTGCTGCTGGTGCTCAGGGCGGTGTCCGGACGCAACTTCGGGCCGGAGGAGGCACTGGCGCTGATGTCCGGTCCCGTCGGCGGCGCCGAACCGGTCGCGCTGCGGCGGTTGCGTCGCGGGTTGCGTCGTGTCGAACTCGCGGCCGGTGAGGATCGGGACTCCACCGAACTGCTGCGGCTGCTGCTCACCGAAGGCGACACCGAGGTCACCGGGCATCTGCTCCGCGGTCTCACCGACGTCGAGGCGGCGCCGCTGAAGAAGGCCATGGGTGTGCTCGACAAGGCCCGCTCGGCGGCACTGCGCGGTGGCGGCCTCGAGGACGTGCTGTGGGCGGCGTGGCAGGCCACCCGTCTCGAACGTCGTTGGTCGGCGGCGTCCGCCGCGGGCGGTCCGGTGGGTGCACAGGCCGATCGCGACCTCGACGGGGTCGTCGCGCTGTTCGATGCGGCAGCCGACTACGTGGACCGGTTGCCGCGTGCCCAGATCGCCGGGTTCGTCGACTACCTCACCGAGCAGGAGATCCCGGGATCGGTGCGCAGCCGTGTCGGCGCGGAGACCGAAGCGGTGACGGTCGTCAGCGCGCACTCCGCGGCCGGACGCGAATGGGACGTCGTCGCGGTGGCGGGAGTGCAGGAGGGGCTGTGGCCGAGCCTGCGTGCCCGCGGCACGCTCCTCGGCATCGAGGCGTTGATCGACGCGGTCTCCGGTGCCGACGGGGGGGAGTCGGGCGGTGCTCGCCTGTCGCGGACCGCACCGCTGCTCGCCGACGAACGCCGACTGTTTCTCGTCGCGTGCAGCCGCGCCCGCACACAGCTTCTGGTCACGGCCGTCGATTCCGTCTCGGCCGATGCCGAACTCGTGCGGTCCCGGTTCGTCGACGAGTTGCTCGGCACCGATGCCGCGACCGCCACCGACGACCTGCCCGAATCCCCCGACGTCGCCCACACCCGGGTGCTCGCGTTGCCCTCGCTCGTCGCCGAACTCCGCAGTGTCGTGTGCGATCCGGTGCTCACCGAACGTGAACCGGCCCGGGTGCGCCGCGCCGCGCAGCAGTTGGCCCGGCTCGCGCGTGCCGGCGTCAAGGGGGCGCACCCCGACGAGTGGTACGGGACGACCGGACCGAGCACCGCCGCACCCCTGTGGGAGGACGACGAGACGGTACGGCTGTCTCCGTCCACCGTCGAGCAGCTCGTGACGTGCCCGCTGCGCTGGATGTTCGAGCGGCACGGCGGAGACGACGGGGAGAACAGTCATGCCGTGACCGGCACCCTCGTCCACACCCTCGTGCAGGCGCTCGCCGGTCGCATCGCGCCCGACCGCATCGACCGGGCGCTCGAGAAGGCGTGGGAATCGGTGGATCTCGGTTCGGACTGGTACGCGCGCCGCGAACTGGAACGGACCCGCCGGATGCTCGACACGTTCACGACGTGGTTGCACGGCACGCGCGGTGAACTCACCGAGATCGGTGTCGAGGTCGGTGTCGACGGCATCCTCGAACCGCGCACCGACGAGCAGCCGCGGGTGCGGATCCGCGGTCGCATCGACCGGCTCGAACGTGACGCGGACGGCCGGCCCGTCGTCGTCGACGTCAAGACCGCGAAGAATCCCGTGTCCAAGGACGCCGCGCGCGACCACGCCCAGCTCGCCGCCTACCAGGTCGCGGTCGCCGAGGGAGCCGTCGACGGGGTCCCCGCGTCGGAGCCGGGCGGTGCCCGCCTGGTGTTCGTCGCCAAACCCCACAACAAGGACGGCGCGACACAACGCACCCAGCCGGCGCTCGACGACGAGAACCTCGATCACTGGAGGTCGCTGGTGCACGAAGCCGCCGCCGCGACCCGCGGCCCCGGGTTCCTCGCGCGCGTCAACGACGGCTGCCGGCACTGCCCGGTGTTGTCGAGCTGCCCCGCACACGACGAAGGACGGCAGGTGACCGGCGGATGATCACGTCACGGACACCGACACCGCGGGTGAGCGCACGGCAACTCGCGGCGGCGCTCGGTCAGCACCCACCGACCGACGAGCAGGCCGCGGTCATCGAGGCGCCGATGCGTCCGGCGCTCGTCGTGGCCGGCGCCGGCGCCGGAAAGACCGAGACGATGGCCGCGCGGGTGGTGTGGCTCGTCGCGAACGGGCTCGTCGACCCGGAGCAGGTTCTCGGCCTGACGTTCACCCGCAAGGCCGCGCAGGAGCTGACGAAACGTATCCGTCAGCGGCTCGCGACGCTCGCCGGATCGGCGCTGGTCCGCGATCTCGATCCTTCAGGGGAGCTGCGCGCCCGGATCCTCGGCAGTGAACCCGAGGTCGGCACCTACCACGCGTACGCGGGTCGGCTGCTCGGCGAACACGGTCTGCTGCTGCCCATCGAACCGTCCGCGGTGCTCCTGTCGGAGACCGAACTCTGGCAGATCGCGCACCGCGTGGTCAGCACGTGGGACGGCGAACTCGACACCGACAGCAACCCGACGACCGTCACCGAGACGGTGCTCGCCCTCTCCGGGCAGCTCGCCGAGCACCTCGTGGACCCCGACGAGGTGCGGGAGGCACACACCGAGCTCGACAAGCTCGTCCACACCCTGCCGGCCGGTCCGGGACAACGGGGTGGTCCGTCGAAGACGCTCCTCGGTTACCTCGACACCCAGCACGCACGGGTGCAACTCCTGCCGTTGGTACACCGGCTGACGGACACCCTGCGCCGCGAAGGCGCCCTGGACTTCGGCAGCCAGATGTCCCTCGCCGCGCGCGTCGCCCGCGACCACCCCGAGGTCGGCGAGTCCGAGCGCTCCCGGTTCCGCGCGGTGCTGCTCGACGAGTACCAGGACACCGGGCACGCCCAGCGCATCCTGCTCACCGCACTGTTCGGTGCGGGTCAGGACCGCGACCTGGCGGTGACCGCGGTCGGCGACCCGATGCAGGCCATCTACGGCTGGCGCGGAGCGTCGGCGGCGAACCTGCCGCGGTTCGCGACCGACTTCGCACCGCCCGGCGGGCCGCCGGCACCCACCTTGGAGCTCCTGACGAGCTGGCGCAACCCACCGCAGGCGCTCCGGCTCGCCAACGAGATCTCCGAGCCACTCCGCGCGCGCGGAGTGACGGTGAGCCGGCTGCGCTCCCGCCCCGGCGCCGAGGACGGATACGTCGGTGTCGCGTTGTGCCCGGACGTCGACGCCGAACGCGGATGGGTGGCCGATCACATCGCCGCGGAGTACGCGGCGGCACACGAACGCGACGAGGCACCACCGAGCGCGGCGGTGCTGGTGCGCCGCAACGCCGACGCGGCACCGATCGCCGAGGCGTTGCGGGAGCGTGGGCTGCCCGTCGAGGTGGTCGGTCTCGGCGGGTTGCTGCACACCCCCGAGGTCGCCGACGTCCTCGCGATGCTGAGGTTGACCGCCGATCCGGGCGCGGGCAGCGCCGCCGTGCGGGTGCTGACCGGTGCGCGCTGGCAGATCGGTGCCGCCGACCTGCGTGCACTGTGGAGGCGCGCACAGGAACTCGCGATCGCCGGTCGGCACGGGGTCGTCGGCGCGGTCACCGACCCGGATGCGCTCGACGACGCACTCGACTCGGCGTTGCCGGGGGAGTACGCCGACGATGCGGGGCTCGCCGACGCGATCTCCGACCCCGGTTCACCGGACCGGTATTCGGCGTTCGGATACGCCCGGATCACGGCGCTCGCGAAGGACCTCGCGGGATTACGCGAACGACTGGGCCAGCCGCTGACCGAACTCGTCGCGGACATCGAGCGGGTGCTGGGCATCGGTATCGAGGCGCAGGCCCGCGTCGACAGTCGCGGCGGCACCGCCGGTCGCGAACACCTCGACGCGTTCGCCGATGTCGTCTCGTCGTATGCGGGCCACGGGCACGCGACGTTGCCGGGACTGCTCGCCTACCTGGAGGCGGCCGCCGACATCGAGCAGGGACTGGCACCCGGGGAGGTGGAGGTCGCACCTGACCGCGTGCAGGTTCTCACCGTCCACTCCGCGAAGGGCCTCGAGTGGGACGTCGTCGCGGTGCCCCACGTGACGGCCGGGGTGTTCCCGTCCACCACGGGCACGTCGACGTGGCTCGGTTCGCTCGCCGAACTGCCACCGCAGCTGCGCGGCGACCGGGTGCGGCCCGGCGACGAGGACGTCGACGGGGTGCCCGTCCTGGAGCTCGAGGACATCTGCGATCGCAAGATGCTCGAGACCGAGATCGGTCGGCATCGCGACGCGTTCAAACGCCGCAAACTCGACGAGGACCGTCGCCTGTTCTACGTCGCGGTCACCCGCACCCAACGGACCCTGTACGTGTCGGGGCACCACTGGGCCGACACCGGGTCGGCGCCGAAGGGGCCGTCGGAGTTCCTCGTCGAACTCCACGCGCTGCTCACCGCGCAGCCCGACCTCGGCGTCGTCGAGATCTGGGCTCCCGCACCGGAGGAAGGTGAGCAGAACCCGATGACGATCACCCCGCACAGCGCCGTGTGGCCGCGGGATCCGCTCGGTGTGCGCAGGCCCGACGTCGAGCGGGGCGCGGCCCTGGTGCTCGAGGCGATCGCCGCCGGTGACCCGCCACCCGACGACGCCGCACCCGACGAACCGGACGACCGACCGGACGACGATCCCGACGGCTGGGCGGCCGACGTCGATGCGTTGCTTGCCGAACGACGGCACCGCGCCGAACGCGGTGCCGAGGTGACCTTGCCGGCGCAGCTGTCCGTCAGCCAGCTCGTCGATCTCGCCGACGATCCCGACGCCCTGGCGGCGCGACTGCGGCGTCCGCTGCCGTTCCAACCGAACCCCCTCGCACGTCGCGGCACCGCGTTCCACGCGTGGCTCGAACGCAGGTTCGGCGCGACCCGACTGCTGGACCTCGACGAACTGCCCGGCGCCGACGACGAAGGCGGCGACGAAACCGACTTCGATCGTCTGCAGGAGATGTTCCTGAGGTCGCCGTGGGCGACCCGCAATCCCGTCGAGGTGGAGGTTCCGTTCGAGACGTCGTTGGCGGGCACCGTGATCCGCGGACGCATCGACGCCGTGTTCGAGGAGCCCGACGGCGGTTGGACGGTGATCGACTGGAAGACCGGCGCCGAACCCGACGACGAGAAACTCGCGTCGGTGGGTCTGCAGCTCGCCGCGTACCGGCTGGCGTGGGCGCAGTTGATGGCGGCACGGTCCGCCCGCATCACCGGTCGCCCGCAGGAACTGCCGCTGGACAAGGTGCGGGCCGCGTTCCACTACGTCCGTACCGGGCGCACCGTCGCACCGGAGAACCTCCCCGGTGCCGACGATCTCGAGCGGCTCGTGCGCAGTGCCGGCGCAGCATCCGTCGAGCGTCCCACGGCGCCGCGCTGACGGAAGACCCCACCCGTCACGGGTGGGTCAGCGCGAGACCGGCCGCCACGGCCACGATCGTCGTGATCAGCGTGCCGACGGTGTTGCCGAGCGCGGGCAGGTACCGCCGTTGCTGCAGCAGACGGACCGTGTCGACGCCGGCGGTGCCGAACGTCGTGTAGCCACCGCAGAATCCGATACCCGCGATCGTGGTGAGCGACGCGGGTGCACCGCGGAACAGGACGAGTCCGGTGAGTACCCCGAGCAGCAGGGACCCGGTCACGTTGATCACGACCGTCGCCCACGGGAAGGTCGACGGTGTGCGGGCCCGAAGGTAGCCGTCGACGACGAATCGGGTGACCGCTCCGGCGCTTCCGGCCAGGCCCACCCACACCGTGAGGATCATCGTGCCGTGCCCCCGTCTGTCGTGCCCCCGTCTGTCGTGTCCCCGTCTGTCATGCGCCCGCCCGCGGAGTCCCCGCCCGTGGTGCGCGCGCCCGGGAACCGGGCCCCGAGTGCGATACCGAGCGCCGCGGCGAACACCCCGGCGACGACGGTGCCGACCGCGTAGGTCGCGGCAGCGACGGAAGCGCCGGTGCGGACGAGCAGGTCGACGTCGAGCGCGAGTGTGCTGTACGTGGTGAACGCACCGAGTGCTCCGGTGCCGACGCCGAGCCGGGTGAGTTGCCGGATCCCGGTGTCGGCGCCGGAGCGGATCAGGGACTCGAGGAAGACACCGAGCAACAGTGCACCGGCGACGTTGATTCCGAACGTGGCCACCGGCCACGCACCCTCCCCGCCGGGAGATGCGAGGGTGAGCAGATACCGGGCGGTGGTGCCGACGAATCCGCCGACGGCGACGGCGGCGATCGCCGCGGGGCGCAGATACACCGGAACGGGGTGGTCGGACACTCGGCGGACTCCTTCCTCGAGTGGGCAGGAACCCTCAGCCCGTGCGCCGCACCTTCCACGCCTCGGTGATCAGCGGGATCTGCAACGGCAGCCGCACGAGGGCACCGGCCTTCGCGGCGGGGGAGATCCGATCACTGCGCAGCCACGACACCGCCATCTGCACGTTCGCGGGAAACACCGCGACGAACAGCGCCGCGGCGAGGGTACCGCCGAGTCGGCGTGTGCGTGGAACGGTGAGGGCAGCGGCGACCGCGAGTTCCGCCGCGCCCGACACGTACGTGTAGGTGCGGGCGTCACCGGGCAGCGCGCGCGGCACGATGCCGTCGAACGGAGCGGGCCGCACGAAGTGCAGCACACCGGCCCCGGCCAGCACCGCGGCGAGGCGCAGGGCGGGACGACGAGAAGGATGCGTGGACATGTGCGCCACACTAGCGGCCGCGCGTAGGCTCCCAGTGCTGCAGACGGACAGACGCCGCCCGGTCCCGGGCGACGTCGAGAGCGCGGAACGAGGTGGGACGTACGATGCCGCGGAGGTCGCGTCCGGCCGGACGGTTCCGGATGGAGGCGCCGCGTGCGTAATCACACCGTCGTCATCGGGTACGGCACCAAGGGGCGGACCGCCGTCGATGCGATGCTCGGGGACGGGATCCCCCCGTCGGAGATCGTGGTGGTCGACACCGATCCGGCGATCCTCGAATCCGCGGCGGGGCAGGGACTCGTCACGGTGCAGGGTTCGGCGACGAAGTCCGATGTGTTGCGGCTGGCGGGTGTGCAGCACGCCGCATCGGTGATCGTCGCGGCGAACCGCGACGACACGGCGGTGCTCGTGACGCTCAGCGCCCGTGAGATCGCTCCGAAGGCGAAGATCGTCGCGGCGATCCGCGAATCGGAGAACACGCACTTGCTGCGCCAATCCGGGGCGGATTCGGTGGTGATCTCGTCCGAGACGGCCGGCCGTCTCCTGGGTATCGCCACCACGACACCGAACGTCGTCGAGATGATCGAAGACCTGCTCACCCCCGAAGCGGGATTCGCGATCTCCGAACGGGAGGTCGACGACAGCGAGGTGGGGGGGTCGCCGCGGCACCTGAAGGACATCGTGCTTGCGGTCGTGCGGGACGAGCGCATGTGGCGGATCGGGTCGCCGGAGGTGGACGCCGTCGAGGCGGGAGACAAGCTTCTCTACATTCGCCTGGTGTCGGGCTCCGCTCCGGGGCCGATGCGGGATTAGGGTGCAGGCGTGACCAGTTTCGCATTGTCGGACACCCCGTTGTTGTCGCGCACCGTCGTGGATCGAGCCGAGGAGCTGCGTGCCGACGTCGGGGCGCTGCGCGCGGGATGGGCGACCGCGCAGCTCCTGCGGGTCGACCGGCGCGGTCAGGTCCGCGTGGACGGCACGGATCCGGTGTTCGCGGATGCCGTGGAGCTCGGCGCCGAACCGGTACCCGGCGCGGTGTTCCTCGGGGTCCGCGACGGCCGCCACGTGTGGGCCGTGCGAGTGTCGGTCCAGACCGGCACGGTCGCGGACCTGCGCCGGATCGGTGACGGTCTCGGTGCGGCCGACGCGGGTCTGATGGTGGCGGCGGTCGCCTTGCTCAACTGGCACGACCACGCCGGATACAGCGCCGTCGACGGTTCGCCGACCGAGCCGGTGATGTCGGGGTGGTCGCGGATCAGCACCGCGACGGGCCACGAGGAGTTCCCGCGAACCGACCCGGCGATCATCTGCCTGGTCCACGACGGCGCCGACCGGGTGCTGCTCGCCCGCCAGGGGGCGTGGCCGGAACGCCGTTACTCGGTGCTCGCCGGATTCGTGGAGGCCGGTGAATCCCTCGAGTCGTGCGTCGCGCGGGAGATCCGCGAGGAGGTCGGCGTCGACGTACGCGACGTGCGTTACCTGGGCAGCCAGCCGTGGCCGTTCCCGCGGTCGCTGATGCTCGGTTTCGCGGCGCTCGCCGACCCGGATCAGCCGTTGTGCTTCCTCGACGGGGAGATCGCGGAGGCACACTGGTTCACCCGCGACGAGGTGTGCGCCGCGCTCGGCGCCGGTGACTGGAGTTCACCGGAGGACGCACCCCTGTTGCTCCCCGGATCGATCTCGATCGCGCGCGGCATGATCGAGAGCTGGGCGAAGAGCTGAGTGTGCAGCCTGCGTATCCGGCGCTCCGGCTGATCCGCAGGTCGGTGTCGGCAACTGCACACCCGGCGCAGCCTAGAGACCCAGGGCGCATTTGACGGCCGACAGCGGCGGGTTGGTGGCGGTGGTGCCGTCGGCGTACTTCACGGTCGGCACCACGTGGTTGCCGTCGTTGACGCTGCCCACGAACTCGGCGGCTGCGGGATCGGCCTCGATGTCGATCTCGGTGTACGCGATGCCGTTCTCGTCGAGCTGCTTCTTCAGGCGCTTGCAGTATCCGCACCACACCGTGGAGTAGACGGTCAGGGCGGCGTTCTCGGTGGTCGTCATGATCGCGACAACACCACATCCCTCGCCGTCTGTTCCTGCCGGGGCCCGAATGTGCCCTGCGACACAGCCGGGACGTGCACGACGACTCCGGTCCGACGGACTGTCGGCGCCCACTGCCATGATGGAGGCCATGCGTGCGGATGCGGCGGTGGAAGGTCTGGACCCTGAACAGGCAGCGGCGGTACTCGCGCCCCGCGGTCCCGTGTGTGTGCTCGCCGGTGCCGGCACCGGCAAGACGCGCACCATCACGCGGCGCATCGCCCACCTCGTCGCCGGCGGACACGTCGCGGCCGGTCAGGTGCTCGCCGTCACGTTCACCGCGCGCGCGGCGGGGGAGATGCGTTCGCGGCTAAGGGAACTCGGTGTCGGTGGGTCGGGCCCGCAGGTACAGGCCCGCACCTTCCATGCCGCGGCGATGCGCCAGTTGCGCTACTTCTGGCCGCAGGTGGTCGGCGACATCCCGTGGCATCTGTTGGACCGGAAGTTCGCGGCCGTCTCCCAGGCCGCGCACCGTGCCGGGATGCGCGCCGACACCGACACGGTGCGCGACCTGCTCTCGGAGATCGAATGGGCGAAGGGCTCGTTGATCGCGCCCGAGGACTATCCGGCGGCCGTGGCCCGCGCGCATCGTGAGCCGCCCGCCGACGCCGAACGCGTCGTCGCGGTCTACACCGGATACGAGGCGCTCAAGAACCGCGGCGAGGACGGCATCTACCTCGACTTCGACGATCTGCTGATGCACACGGCGGCGGCGCTCGAGGAGAACTCGGCGGTCGCGGAGGAGTTCCGCGACCGCTACCGCTGCTTCGTCGTCGACGAATACCAGGACGTCACGCCCCTGCAGCAGCGGGTGCTGGACGCGTGGCTCGGCGACCGCGACGACCTCACCGTGGTCGGGGATGCCAATCAGACCATCTACTCGTTCACGGGAGCCACCCCCGGCTACCTGCTGGACTTCTCACGGCGGTTCCCCGACGCGACCGTCGTGCGGCTCGAACGCGACTACCGATCCACACCGCAGGTCGTCGACCTCGCGAACCGCGTGATCGGGCAGGCGCGGGGCAGGATCGCCGGTACCCGTCTGAAGCTGATCGGCCAGCGACCGGCCGGTCCGGAACCGGCCTTCGCGGAGTTCGACGACGAACCCGCCGAGGCGACGGCCGTTGCGAAGGCCATCGCGAAACTCCTCCGCGACGGCGTCGAGGCGTCGGAGATCGCGGTGCTGTACCGGATCAACGCGCAGTCCGAGGCCTACGAGCAGGCGTTCACCGAAGCGGGCATCCCGTATCAGGTGCGGGGAGGCGAGGGCTTCTTCCAGCGGGCGGATGTGCGGCAGGCTGTCAGTGCCCTGCGGCAGACCGCGTCCCGCGACGATCTGCCCGACGACGCGGTACGCGGACCGGGTCTCGTCGCACTGGTGCGCGCCACACTCGTGCCACTCGGCCTGACCGAGACCGAACCTGTGGGCACTCAGGCCCGTGAGCGATGGGCGTCGTTGACCGCCCTCGTGCAACTCACCGAGGAACTGCTCGAGCACGAACCGGACCTGGGCCTGGACGGGCTGCTCCGCGACCTCGCGGCGCGGGCGGAGGCCCGCCGACCACCGACCGTCCAGGGCGTGACCCTCGCGTCGTTGCATGCCGCGAAGGGCCTCGAATGGGATGCGGTGTTCCTCGTCGGTCTCACCGACGGTGCGTTGCCCATCAGCCATGTGACCGGCGACAAGGACACTCCGCCGGACGAGGCGGGCATCGAGGAGGAGCGGCGTCTGCTGTACGTCGGTGTCACCCGTGCCCGCGTCCACCTGCAGCTGTCGTGGGCGTTGGCGCGCACGGAGGGGGGTCGACGCAGCCGACGCCGCTCGCGGTTCCTGCACGGGCTCATCCCGGACAGCTCACCCGCCTCGCGGATCGTGGAGCCGGCGCCGTCGAAGAAGCGGCGGCCGCAGTGCCGCGTGTGCGGCAAGCCGCTGATGGGGTCGACCGCCACGATGCTCGGCCGCTGCGAAGGGTGCCCGTCGAACCTCGACGAGGATCTGCTCGTCGCTCTCAAACACTGGCGACGCGACCGCTCGAAGGAGCTGAAGGTGCCGGCGTACGTGGTGTTCAGCGACAACACACTCGTCGCGATCGCCGAACAGCAACCGTCCGACGACCGGGAACTCGTCGCCATCCCCGGGATCGGAGCCAAGAAGCTCGAGCAGTACGGTGCGGAAGTCCTGGCGCTGGTCCGCGGGGATCGGACCGCCGACACCCTCGACATCTAGGTCCGGCGGCGTCTCACCGCCACCGGCCGGGCTCGGCCGTCAGCGGGTCGCCAGGGCCGGCGCAATGGTGGTGCGCCAGGCTTCCCGCAGCTGATCCTCGAACAGTGCCCACGTGTGGGCGCCGGTGTCGCGCATCGACACGGTGGCCGGGACGTTCGCCGCGTTCAGCGCGTCGACGAACATCTCGGTGCAGCGGTGGACGAGTCCTTCGACGACCATTCCCCCGATCGGGGGAATCGCACCGGCGGGGATCCGGTCGACGGCACCCGTCGCACCCCGCGAGGCGCTCACGTACACCGCGGTGCCACGCAACTTCTCGACGTTGAGAGCGGGATCGTGCGCGCGCCATGCGGCGCTGCCAGGAAGCCCCCACATGTTGAAGGGGTTGTTCAGGCCGCTGGCGATCATGGTCGAGATTCCGAACGACGCGAGGAAACTGCTCGGCGCGGGGCAGCCGCTGAAGGAGGCCGCGGCCCGGTACCGGCCCGGCGCCTGGATCGCGAGGTCCAGGGCGGGTCCACCGCTCATGGACAGGCCCGCGACCGCGTCGAGGCCGGTGCCCGAGAAGTGCGCGTCCATCACCGGCGGCAACTCCTGCGTCAGGTACGTCTGCCACATGTTGACGCCCAGCACGGGATCGGCCCGGTCCCAGTCGGTGTAGAAGCTGAACCTCCCGCCGATCGGCAGGACCACCGTGACGTTCTTGTCGGCGAAGAACGCCGGCGCACCGGAATTGTTGATCCAGCCGACGCCGTCCTCGTTGCCGAGTGCCCCGTTGAGCAGATACAGGGTGGGAAGCGACCCGCCGGTCGCGGGGCGCAGCACGTCGTTGGAGATGACGCGTCCCATCGACGGTGAATAGACGTCGACGACGCTGTGCGTCGGTGAGATCTCCCGGATCTCGACGATGCGCGCGGAATCCGCTGCGGCGTCGACCGCGGCGGTGGGCTCGCTGCCCGGTGCGGTCGCACCGTCCGGGGCCGGCTCGGCACCCGCCGGGACGGCGAACCCGAACGACAACGTCGCAGCCACGGCCGCAGCGGACATCACACGCAACATGAAGCACACAGGTCTCTTCTGCACCACGTTAGCGTTGCATACGAATCGCTCGTCGAGGTTGCGTGACGGTCTGCGGTGCGTTGCAGATCGGTCTCGACGTGCGCCCGTGCGGATCCGTCGGCAGGATCGTCGGGCGGTCGGGGTCGTCGTGTTCGACGGCGACGGAGCGGGTGCGTCCGCCGGGGCGGCACGCCCCGCGACCGACGAAACCGCAGGTAGAAAATAACTTGTGCGCCTCACCGCGATGTCGTTACCCTGGATTCCGATGTCACGGGAGACGCCCGTGCGCGCACCGAAGAGGAGGTGGCCCCCGATGCTCGCCATGGATTTCTACGCATCCGCGGCCGCCGTCGCAGCCGGGGCACCCGCTGCCCCGCGCGTGCGCGCCGCCGTATCGTCCGTGGCCGACCGGCTCCGTCGGGAGCGATCCCGCTAGACATCGCGAGTCATTCCAGGCCACGGACACCGCCCAGCGGACCGTGGCCTTCTTCGTTCTTCGGCCCGGTTCGCACCTTCACCATCCGAACCATCGCAGAGGAGCCCTCGTGCCGAGCGACATGATGTCGACCGTCCCGCGCGATCCCGACGCCCGGCAGCAGGACCGTCGCACCCTGCTGCCGTGCCACGACAACGATCCCGACCTGTGGTTTGCCGAAGCACCGGCGGACCTCGAACACGCCAAGACGCTCTGCGCGTCGTGTCCCGTTCGCGCGCAGTGCCTCGCGGCGGCACTCGACCGGGAAGAGCCGTGGGGTGTGTGGGGCGGCGAGATACTCGATCGCGGAGTCGTGGTCGCGCGTAAGCGGCCTCGGGGTCGTCCGCGCAAGCACCCCGTCGTCGACCCGGTCACCGGTGCTGGGACGGACGCCCCCCGGGAAAAGGAGCTCGTCTGCGTGTGACCAGGTGTCGCGCGCGGACGGGTTCCGGCCCGGGGCCGGCCGTCACTCGTCGGCGAACCCGGGCAGCCACTTTGTGAGGATGCGCATGTACGGTGCGTACGCGTCGAGCTGGGCGCAGATCCCCACCGAGCCCAGCAGCACCCGGAACACACTCAGGTACTGGGGCGGCAGGTTCAGGGTCCGCGCCGTCTTGAACTGGGGTCCCGTCAGATCCGTGGCGGCGCCGGCTGCCTTCTGCAGCCACGCGCGGGTGAAATGGAACGACTCGGTGTGGATCGGGTCCGTGAACGGCCGCAGGTAGTCGGCGATCTCCCGATCCGTGACGGTTCGTCCCGGAAGCACGAAATCGTTGTCGTACAACAGCCGAGTCAGTTCGTCGAAGCGCTCGTCGAGCGCGAGCCGTACCATCCGACCCAGCACGGGTGGGAACCCGTCGGGCATCGGTGCGGTCGCGCCGAAGTCGAGCACACCGAGTCGGCCGTCGTCGAGCAGCATGAAGTTGCCCGGGTGCGGGTCGCTGTGCAGCATTCCGACGCGGGCGGGGGAAGCGAAATGGAACTCGGCCAGTAGTTCCCCGGCGCGGTTGCGCTGCTCCCGGGTTCCGTCGTGGATGATCGCCGACAGGGGAGTTGCCGAAAGCCATTCGGTCACGGTGACTTTCGGGGAGCTCGCGACCACCCGGGGGACGAGGACATCCGGATCGCCGTCGAACGCCGCGGCGAAGGCCCGCTGATTGTCCGCCTCGGTGCGGTAGTCCAGTTCCTCCTCGGTTCGGGCCGTCAGTTCGTCGAGTATCGCGCGGACGTCGGTTCCCGGCATCACGGTGGCGAACAGCGACGCGAACCGCGACAGGGTGCGCAGATCTGCGCGCAGCGCCTCGTCGGCCCCGGGATACTGCACCTTCACGGCCACATCCCTGCCGTCCGACCACACGGCACGGTGGACCTGGCCGATACTGGCCGACGCCGTCGGAACATCGTCGAACGAGGTGAACCGCTCACGCCAGCGGGTGCCCAGTTGCTGGTCGAGCACGCGATGGACGGATTTCGCCGGCAGGGGAGGTGCCTCGGCCTGCAGCTTGGTGAGTGCTTCACGGTACGGCTCGGCGAACTCTTCGGGGACCGCCGCCTCCATGACGCTCAGAGCCTGCCCGAACTTCATGGCACCGCCCTTGAGCTCACCCAGCACACTGAACAATTGCTCGGCGGCCTTCGCGGTCATCTCGGCGTCGATCTCCTCCCGGTCGCCGCCGGCGAGACGCCTGCCGAAACCCACCGCGGCGCGCCCGGCGATCCCCAACGGGATGCTCGCGAGTCTGGCGGTGCGGGAAGAGCTTCTGCGAGGGATGTCGGTCACGATGACCATCATGCCTGAACGCCCGACCGCGACGTTCGGCACGAGCAGTCGGGGTGCGGTCGCCACCTGCGGGTTTCGAAACGGTACGTCCGCAGATCCACCTCGACGGTCCCGTCGACCGCCGTCGGTGTCGACGTGCGCCCACCGCCGAGGATCGGATCGAGTTGGCGAAGCGCCAGTGCCGCCGTGACCTGTGTGGTGGCCCGGTCCGCGTGCCCGATCCGACGCCACAGCTGCGCGGCCAATCGGGGCCACGCAGGATCGGCATCGGTGCGGGCGAGGTCGGCGCAGCGCAGACAACTCGTGCGGCCCGGTGCGACGAGCGGTCCGACCAGCCCGCGGCCGTCCCGGACCCGCACCGTCAAATGCGTGATGTCGTGGGCCATCAGATCCCGGACCAACCGGGGATCGGGTACCTGATGGTCGGCGAGGATCACACACCCGAGACCGCCCCGCAGCTCCGCGTCGTCCGTGTAGCGCGCGGCCCGCGACCAGTCGGCATGTGTCCGGGACAACTGGTCGCACAGCGCTTCGGTGAGTGGACCGAGCCCGTACACCCGGAGCCTGGGTGCGGTGACCGGTTCGAGTGGATCTCCGCCCGTGAGGTCGGAGGTGCGCACCATGCCGGCGTCGACGAGCCCGTCGACCACCGTCGCGACGGCGGTCGGGTCGAGGCCGCGCCGACCTGCCTCGTCGAGGATCCGGTCGCGGTCCATACGGCCGTCGAGCATCCGGAGCAGTGCGCACACGTCGAAGGCATCGAGTCCCGCCGGCGGGACGAGGACGGCGCCGGTGTCCGGCCCCCACCCGAGTTGCACGGTGTCGTCGGGGCGGCGCAGTACGAGCAGTGCGGGGTCGAGGAGCAGTCCGGTCGGCGGCGGAGGCGTCATGCACGGCAGCCTCGCACGTGTGGCGGTCGCCGCCGATCGTCGAACACCGGTTGTCCACAGGTCGGCAGCCCGGTGACCTGGTGGAACGTCGGGTCAGACGGATTTGCCCGGATCGTCACCGGTGCCGTCGGAACCGTCCTCGCGGCCTTCCGTCTCCTCCCGCTCCGCGCGTTCCCGCTCCATCATGGCCTCGAGCTGTGCGATCGGATCGTCGAACGCACCCGTGTCGGTGCCGAGCACCCGCGCGACGAATCCGTCGGGGTTGTCCAGATCGGAGGAATCGGGCATCAGATCGGGATGCGCCCAGACGTGGTCGCGGGCATCGGTGCCGGCATCGGTGGTCAGGGTGCGCCACAACGCGGCGGCCTCCCGCAGTTTCCGGGGACGGAGCTCGAGACCGACCAGGGACGCGAAGGTCTGTTCGGCGGGCCCACCGGTGGCCCGGCGGCGCCGCAGCGTCTCGCTCAGGGCCGATGCGCCCGGGAGCCGGTCGCCGAGTGCGTCGAGCACCACGGTCTCGACCCAGCCCTCGATCAGGGCGAAGAGCGTTTCGAGCCGTTCGAGGGCCTGCTTCTGTTCCGGAGTGGTCTGCGGTTCGAACGCGCCCTGGCCGAGCAGTTCCTGGAGCTTCTCCGGATCGGCGAGGGCGTTCGGGTCGAAGCCCTGCGCGAGATCCTCGATCGCCGAGAAATCCATCTTGATGCCGCGCGCGTACTCCTCGACGGTGCCGAGCAGACGCTGCCGGAGCCAGGGGACGTGGCTGAACAGGCGTTGGTGTGCGGCCTCGCGGGCCGCCAGGAAGACCATGACCTCCTGGGCGGGCTGTTCGAGCCCGTCACCGAACGCCTCGATGGCGGTGGGCATGAGCGCCGCGGTGCCCTCGGGGCCGAGGGGAAGACCGATGTCGGTGGAGGTCAGCACCTCCTTGGACAGCTGGCCGAGTGCCTGACCGAGCTGCGATCCGAACGCCACCCCACCCATCTGCGCGAACATCCCCATCATCGGGCCGACCATCGCCCGGGCCTCCTCGGGCAGGCCCTGCACCATCATGCCGTTGACCTGCTCGGCGATCGGATTGCACAGACGCTTCCAGGTGTCGAGCGTGTTGTCGAGCCAGTCGACCGGGGTCCACACGACCGTGCGCGAGGCACCGGCAGGCAGTGTCGTCGCCGCGTCGAGCCACAGTTCGGCGAGGCGGGTCGCGTCGCGGACGGCATCGGCGGTCGTCGACGAGACCGGGGTGACGGATCCGATCTGCTGGCGGGCGAGTTTGACGGCGATGTCGTAGTTCACCGGTCCGGTGTCGCCGGACCCCATCGCCGACCCCATCCCGCTGAGCATCTGCCCGAACTGGCTGAGCATCTGCCCGAGCTGGGACGGGTCGAAGCCCTGCGCGCCGAACGGGTTCTGCCCACCCCCGAACGGGTTCTCTCCGCCGGGTGCTCCGAACCCGAACGGGAATCCGCCGGCGCCGCCACTGCCGGAGTCGCCACTGCCGGATCCCCCGTCCTTCTTGCGGTCGGGATCGTCGTCGGGATTCGAGAATCCGAAGGGCACGTCGCTCATACCGTCAACGGTACAAGGCCGGGCGCACCGAAACGCCGCACGCAGTCACGCTGACGGCGAACAGAGAGGTCCCGATACCCTGTCCGGGTGAATCGACGCCTCGTGACACCTGTCGCTGTGCTGCTCCCGGTCGTGGTTCTCGTGATCATCGCCTTCAACGTGCGGGTTCCGTATGTCGCGCTCGGACCGGGGCCGACCTTCGACACCCTCGGTGATGTCGACGGCACCCCGGTGGTGCAGGTCGACGGTGTCGAGCCGGACCCGACGACCGGGCAGTTGGTCATGACCACCGTCGGTGTCACGGACAGTCTCAACTTCGCGCAGACACTGACGGCGTGGGTCAGCGGACGGTACTCGCTCGCCCCGCGCGAACAGGTCTATCCACCGAACCGCAGCAAGGACGAGGTCCGGGCGGCCGATCACGCGCAGTTCACGCAGTCCGAGCGCAGCGCCGAACTCGCCGCGCTGCACCACCTGGACATGCCGGTCGTGCTGAGGGTCGCGCAGGTGGGGGAGGACGTCCCCGCATCGGGCCTGCTCAGCGAGGGCGATCGCATCCTGCGGGTCGGTGGGGAGGACATGGCCACGGCGGGTGACGTGCAGCGGGCGGTGGGAGCCGTCGCACCCGGCGGCACCGTCGACATCGTCGTCGACCGCGACGGTGCCGAGCAGACCGTGACGGTCACTGTCGGGGCTCGACCGGGGGCCCCCGACAAGGGCTTCCTCGGCATCGGTACGGAGGAGGTCCCGGACGTGCCGTTCACGGTCACGTTCAACCTCGCCGACATCGGTGGTCCGTCGGCCGGGCTGATGTTCAGCCTGGCGGTGGTCGACAAGTTGAGTCCCGGCGAGCTCAACGGCGGGATGGACGTGGCCGGGACCGGCACGATCGACTCGGACGGCGTGGTGGGGCCGATCGGCGGGATCACCCACAAGCTCACCGCCGCCGCCGAACAGGGTGCATCGGTGTTCCTGGTGCCGGCCGACAACTGCGCGGAGGCGCTGACCGGTGCCCCCGACGGTGTCCGGCTCGTGGAGGTGGAGACCCTCGACGGCGCGATCGACGCGCTCGCGACCGTCGCGGCAGGCGGTGACGCACCCACCTGCCGGTGACGTCGGCCGGGCCGGGTGTCAGTCGGGTCGGTTGTCGAGTGTCGCGTACAGGGCGGCCACGACACCCGGTGCGAGCTCGTCGTAGGTGCGCAGTTCGGCGCCGGCGAACGGGTCGTCGTCCGTGGGGCGCAACTCGAGCAGGCTCAGCGACGGACCGTCGCGCAGTACGCCCGTGATCAGGCGGGCCTCCCGGCCGTCGGGGCGGCGCAACGCCGCCTCCCGGGCGGTGGTGCGATGACGGTCGGTCAGTTGCGGCGCGGACGCCTCGTCGAGGTCGGACTCGGCGCCCGGTGGCAGCACCACGATCTCCTGCACCAGGGCGCATCCGGCGACCTGGTCGGGCCAGCTCGTGGTCGAGAGGAACTCTTCGAGCGCGGGACTGCCCCCCTCGACGTCGTCGGGCAGGAGTTCCTGCACGACCGGGGTGTATTCGTGCCCGTCGTCGAGTTGGTCGCTCAGCGTCGGTTCGGCCGCGGCGAGCAGCGCGGTGGGGACCAGCGCGAACAGCGTGGGCGGCCGGTCCCAACCCTCGGCGTCGACGAAGTCGACGATCTCGTGGACGGCGCGCGCGAGGGCGCTCTCGGACGGGACTGGCAGGTGATCGGTCACCGGTCCATCCTGACATTCGCCTGCATGCGAGCCGTGGCGTCCCTGGTTCCGTAGAGTGGGGCGAAACGGTCAGTCGAGGTGACGGACGTGGCGCCCCCGTGCGCCGACGGAAGAGTTGGGAGCGTGGCACGTGGGCATGAGGCCCCCGACCGGAATACCGAGTTTGTCGAAACGAACCAAGATCCTGCTGGTTCTGGCTGCGGTGGTCGCTGTGCTGCTGCTGCTCGGGCCGCGGCTCGTGGACACGTACACCAACTGGCTGTGGTTCGGTTCCGTCGATTTCCGCAGTGTGTACGTCAAGGTGCTGATGACGAGGATCGTGTTGTTCCTCGTGGTCGGCGTGTTCGTGGGTGTCGTGGTGTGGCTGGCGCTGCTCCTCGCGTACCGGTCCAGACCGGTGTTCGTCCCCACGGCCGGTCCCAACGATCCCGTCGCGCGGTACCGCACCGCGGTGATGACGCGGATGCGCACCTTCGGGCTCGGCATCCCGATCGTGCTGGGTGTGCTGTCGGGGCTGATCGCCCAGTCGAGCTGGGTGACGGTGCAGATGTTCTTCAACGGAGGTTCGTTCGGCACCACCGATCCGCAGTTCGGCTTGGATGTCGGGTTCTATGCGTTCGACCTGCCGTTCTACCGGTTCGTCCTGAACTGGATGTTCGTGGCCGTGATCTTCGCGTTCCTCGCGAGTCTGGTCACCCACTACGTGTTCGGTGGGATCCGCCTGGCGGGGCGCGGTGGCAGTGTGTCCACCGCCGCTCGTGTGCAATTGGCGATCATGGCCGGGCTCTTCGTGGCGTTCAAGGCGGTCGCGTACTGGTTGGATCGCTACGAGCTGTTGTGGAGCGGGCGCAAGGAACCGATGTTCACCGGCGCCGGTTTCACCGACACCAATGCGGTGTTGCCCGCGAAGATGATCCTGATGGCGATCGCCGTCATCTGTGCGCTGGCGTTCTTCGCAGCGATCGTGCTGCGTGATCTGCGTATCCCGGCGCTCGCGACAGCGTTGCTGGTCCTGTCGTCCATCCTCGTGGGCGCCGTCTATCCGCTGATGGTCGAGCAGTTCTCGGTCCGGCCGAACGCCGCCGACAAGGAGCGCGAGTACATCGAGCGGAACATCGCGGCGACCCGGGAGGCGTACGGGATCACCGACGACGTCGTCACGTACGAGGCGTATTCGGGTGAGGGCACGGTGCCGCCGGAGGAGGTTCCGGCCGACATCACCACCATCGCGAACACGCGTCTGCTCGACCCGAACGTGCTGCCGCGCACCTTCACGCAGCAGACGCAGCTGAAGAACTTCTACGGCTACCCCGAATCGCTGGACATCGACCGGTACGAGGTCGACGGGCGTGTCGAGGACTACATCGTCGCGGCGCGTGAGCTGTCTCCGTCGAGTCTCACCGGCAACCAGACCGACTGGATCAACCGGCACACCGTGTACACGCACGGCAACGGTCTGGTGGCGGCACCGGCGAACCGCGTGAACGCCGCGGTGAGTGCGTCGGCGGAGGAGGCCGCGAACAGCAACAGCGGCTACCCCGTGTACATGATCAGTGACCTCGCGTCGCTCGCTGCGGACAACCAGGTCATTCCCGTCGAGCAGCCCCGCGTCTACTACGGCGAGGTGATCGCGCAGGCCGACCCGGACTACGCGATCGTCGGCGGCCCCGAGGGATCCGCGCCCCGCGAGTACGACACCGACACCGAGAAGTACACGTACACCGGTGAGGGTGGGGTCGACATCGGGAACTGGTTCAACCGGTTGGCGTTCGCCGGAAAGTACGCCGAACGCAACATCTTGTTCTCCAGTGCGATCGGCAGCGATTCGAAGATCCTGTTCAACCGCGACCCCCGCGATCGCGTCACCAAGGTCGCGCCGTGGCTCACGGCGGACGGCGACGTCTACCCCGCCGCGGTCGACGGGCGGATCGTGTGGATCGTCGACGCGTACACCACGCTCGACAACTACCCGTACGCGCAGCGCAGTTCGCTCGAGGGACTGGTCGAGGACAGCATCGATCAGAACACCGGACGTCTGCTGCCGCGTAAGGAGGTGTCGTACATCCGTAACTCGGTGAAGGCGACGGTCGATGCGTACGACGGCACCGTGACCCTCTATCAGGTCGATGAGCAGGATCCGGTGCTCAGCGCGTGGATGGGGGTCTTCCCGGACGCGGTGACACCCAAGGACCAGGTCTCCGACGAGTTGAGTGCACACTTCCGGTACCCGGAGGATCTGTTCAAGGTGCAGCGCGAGATGTTGGCGAAGTACCACGTCGACGATCCGCGTGAGTTCTTCACCAACAACGCGTTCTGGTCGGTTCCCGCGGATCCGACGGTCGACACGACCGCCAATCAGCCGCCGTACTACCTGCTGATGGGCGACGAGACGACGGCCGAGGCGCGGTTCAGGTTGACGTCGGCGATGGTGGGTTACAACCGGCAGTTCCTGTCGGCGTACATCTCCGTGGAATCCGATCCCGAGAACTACGGCAAGTTCACGATTCTGCAATTACCTACGGACACACAGACATTTGGTCCGGAGCAGACTCAGAATGCCATGATCTCCGATACCCGGGTGGCGTCGGAACGGACGCTGCTCGAGAGATCCAACCGGATCCACTACGGCAACCTGCTGACGTTGCCGATCGCGCAGGGCGGCATCCTGTACGTCCAGCCGATGTACACCGAACGTAACCCGACGGCGGGCAGCACCTCGACGTTCCCGCAGCTGTCACGTGTGCTCGTGAGTTATCGGGAGCCGGGTTCGAGCGGTGGTGTGCGGATCGGCTACGCCCCGACGCTCGCCGCAGCACTGGACCAGGTGTTCGGCCCCGGTGTCGGCGACATGGCGACGGCCCCGGGCGGGGAAGCGGTCGCGAGCGCCGAAGTGGAAGACGAGACCCGGACGGAGACCGCGGAGGGAGCCGCACCCGTCGTCACACCGGACGGTGAGGCGGAGGCACCGGCCCCGTCGGCGCCACCGGTGGGTCGGGACGCGGCGATCGCCGAACTCGATTCGGCTCTCGAGGACCTCGCCAACGCTCAGCGCAGCGGCGACTTCGGGCAGTACGGACGTGCACTCGACCGGGTGCAGCGTGCCGTCGAGAGCTACCAGTCGTCGGGCGGCTGACCGGCGCTCCAGGTGCAGAACGTAGGAACCCCGCGGCGGTGGCCGTGGGGTTCCTACGTTCTCGGGGGACTACTTTCCCGAACGGTTGCTCGAGCGGCGCAGGCCCGCAGAATCCGCGCCGATCATCGTGGTGGCGGACTGTGGATGTGGTCGGGAAGTGACCCCGGACACGCGAATCGTCCGGTGTCCGTACCGAATCGGTGCGCGGTGCAGGCGATTTGCTTTCCGTTCCGACGCTCGTGTAACTTCGTTCATGCAACGCGGGGTGGAGCAGCTCGGTAGCTCGCTGGGCTCATAACCCAGAGGTCGCAGGTTCAAATCCTGTCCCCGCTACGAATCAGGCCCGGGAAACCAAGGTTTCCCGGGCCTGAAATTTTCTGGGGATTCGACCCCCCCCTTCCGCGAACCCTCCTTTCGGGAGGTGGGTAGCGCCCCCGACCACCACTCGCTCGCGCCTGGGGGGCCGTCGCCGAGAGCGGCGCATGACGACATCACCCAACGCTCCCGAACAGCCGCCGGTCGACCCGAGCGAATGTATCGTCGGCTCGATCGAGGGAGACGAACGGTACACTCGCTCATTCGCTCGGTGACCAGACGGCGCAACTCCCGCCGCACACTGTGCGACGGGAGTTGTCCGATCCCCCGATGGAACCTCCGAACCGCTACATCACTTCAGTTCGGAGGACGACTTGCCGAGCACCCGGCGCGCGACGATCAGCTGCTGGATCTGCTGGGTCCCCTCGAAGATGTCGAGGATCTTGCTGTCGCGGGCCCACTTCTCGAGCAGAGGACGCTCCGAGTAGCCGTACGTGCCGGCGAGTTCGACCGCCTTGAGCGACACCGCCGTTCCGGTGCGGCCCGCCTTGGCCTTGGAGATCGACGCCTCGAGCGAGTTCGGCTGCTTGTTGTCGGCCATCCACGTCGCCCGCAGGGACAGCAGGTATGCGGCCTCCCAGTCGGCCTCGAGTTCGAGGAATGCGGCGGCAGCGGCGTGCTGGTTCATGGCGGGAACGTCGTAGGACACCTCCACGCCGGCCTCCGACAGGATCGTGCGCAGTTCCTCGAGGGCCGCGCGGGCCAAACCGATGGCCATTCCCGCGACGATCGGGCGCGTGTTGTCGAAGGTCTGCATGACGCCCGCGAAGCCCTGCTCCACGTTCACCTCGGGCGAACCGAGGATGTTGTCCTTCGGGATGCGGCAGTCCTGCAGCAGCAGCACCGCGGTGTCGGACGCCTTGATACCGAGCTTGTGTTCGAGTCGCGCGACCGAGAGGCCGGGAGCCTCGCGGGGAACGACGAACGACTTGATCGCGGCGCGGCCCTTCGAGCGATCGACGGACGCCCACACGACGACGTGCGTGGAGCGTTCCCCGGCGGTGACGAAGATCTTCTCGCCGTTGAGGACCCACTCGTCACCGTCGAGTACGGCCGTGGTGGTGACAGCGGCCGAATCGGATCCGAAGCTCGGCTCCGTGATGGCCATCGACGCCCACACCTTGCCGAATCGTTCGAGCTGCTCGTCGGTCGCGACCGCCGCGATCGCCGAGTTGCCCAGGCCCTGGTAGGGAATCGACAGGGTCAGCCCGACGTCGCCCCAGCAGGTCTCGATGACGTTGAGCAGACCGGCCATGTTGCCGCCGTTGGCGTTTCCGGCGGAAGGCTTCTGGGCCTTGTCGTCGCGGCCGAGCGCTGCTCCCGCTGCGCCCTGACCGGAGTCGTTGAGCCCTTCGACCATGGCGGCCATCGTGTCGAGCTCGACCGGGTACTCGTGCTCGGCGAGATCGTACTTGCGCGAGACCGGCCGGAAGATCTCGGCGGCCACCTGATGCGCCTGGTTGGACGACGCCTTGAGCTTTCTGGGAAGTTCGAGATTGATCATCAGATGTGTTCCTGGTTCGGATCGGAGAAGCTCAGACGAGGACGACGCCCTCGGCGAGGCCGATGGCACGCAGATCCCGGTACCAGCGTTCGACCGGGTGTTCCTTGGTGAAACCGTGGCCGCCGAGCAGTTGCACCCCGTCGAGGCCGATCTGCATGCCCTTGTCGGTGGCGAGCTTGCGGGCCAGTGCCGCTTCGCGGGCGAACGAGAGTCCCTGCTCCGCGCGTGACGCACCCCGCAGAGTCACGAGCCGCAGACCATCGAGTTCGATCTTGATGTTGGCGACCATGAACGCGACCGCCTGTCGGTGGCTGATCGGTTCCCCGAACGCTTCGCGCTCGTTGACGTAGGGCACCACGTAGTCGAGCACGGCCTGGCCGGTTCCGACGGCGAGCGACGCCCAGCCGAGGCGGGCCAGGCGCACGGCGTCGGCGTACTGCTCGGCGCGCACGTCCGCGTCCTCGTCGCCGAGGAGTGCGGATTGCGGAACGGCGACGTCCTCGAGGAGTAGACGTCCGAGACCGGCGGCGCGCAGCCCCATGCTCGGGTCGGCCTCGACGATCACGCCCTTGCTCTTGGCCTCGACGATGAAGAAGGACGGCTTGCCGTCGAGCTCGGCCGCGACGATGAAGAGTTCGGCGCTTCCGGCCGCGGGAACGAGTGCCTTGACTCCGTTGAGGCGGTAACCGCTGGGGGACCGCACGGCCTTCGTCTCCAGTGCGAACGGATCGAACAGCGGACGCGGCTCGGCGACGACGACCGATGCCTGCGGGACGTCCTCGCTCGCGAAGGCGGGGAGGTACGTCTTCTGCTGTTCGTCGGTGCCCCACTGGGTGAGCGCCACCGCGACACCGCTCGGCGCGAGGATCGGCAGGGCGAGGCCCATGTCGCCGTGTGCGAGCGCCTCCGCGACGAGTGCGTTGGTGACGACGCCGCGTTCGGTGGCGACACCGTCGAAGGCTTCGGGGACGTTGACCATGGTGATGCCGAGTTCGGCTGCGCGGGCGAGCAGGTCGGCCGGGGCCGCTGCGGCCGCGTCGGCGTCGTGCGCGGCGGGGCGCAGGATCTCGGCGGCGAACTCGCGCACCGTCTCGGCAATCATCTGCTGGTCGTCGGTGGGGGTGAGGTCGAAGAAGTCGGAGTTCTTCGCCGACGCGAGGCGCTCGGGGCCGGCGCCGGAACCGCCGGAGACCTTCTTGAACGTCCGGGTCGCGGCGCCGAGGGTCTTGAAACCCGTCTTGGTGGACTCGTACGTCACGCGATCGATGGTCTGTCGGATGTTGTAGCGGTCGGCGATCTCGGATCCCGTGATCCGCGTGAGTACACGCATCGCCGCGCCCATGGCGTCGCGCTTGATCGGGTTCAGGCCGACGGCCGACGTGTCGCGAGGGGTGTTCCGGGCCACGCTGTCTTGCTTGCTCATGATCACCAGAGGTTTCTCGATTGCGGTGCGGACCCCACCAATCTTACTCTCGAGTAAGTTCATTGTCTACTTCGGAGTAAGAAGTGGTTGTGTTCCGTGGTCCGCGACGCCGCGACCAGCCGCATTCATCCCAGGTGACGCCCGGAAACCCGGTCGCGCGGGGCTCGGGGCGCGGGGCCGGGCGGTGCGACGTCGCGGATCACGCCGTGCGTCGGCCTCGCGCAATCGCCTGCGTCACGACGGCGTCGAAAGTCCTTCGGGATGCAGGCCCGCGAGGACCGCGGCGTGCAGGAGCCCGTTCGTCGCGACCGCGCTGCCGCCGTGCGGTCCCGACACGCCGTCGAGATCGGTGAACGTGCCACCGGCCTCGCGGACCAGCACGTCCAGGGCCGCGAGATCCCACAGCGACACCTCGGGTTCGAGGGCGATCTCGAGTGCGCCCTCCGCAAGGAGGCAGTACGAGAAGAAATCGCCGTACGCGCGCACCCGCCACACGTCGTCGGTCAACGCGACGAACCGGTCGCGGATCTCGCGTTGCTTCCAACCCGACAGGCTCGAGAAGCTCAGGGACGCGGATCCGAGCGCGCGCACCCCCGACACCGAGATCCGGCGTGCCGAGCCCCCGTCGTACGACGTCCAGGCGCCGGCGCCCGCCGACGCCCACCAGCGTCGGTTCAGTGCGGGCGCGCTCACGACACCGACGACCGGGACACCGTCGTCGAGCAGCGAGATCAGTGACGCCCACACCGGCACACCCCGCACGAAGTTCTTGGTGCCGTCGATCGGGTCGACGACCCACTGCCGACCCCGCAGTATCGGGTCACCCCCGAACTCCTCGCCCAGCACCGCGTCGTCGGGTCGCTGCTCCGCCAGGGTTGCGCGGACGCCGCGTTCGACCGCGAGATCGGCGTCGGACACCGGGGTCAGGTCCGGCTTGTCGTCGACCAACAGGTCCAGGGCGCCGAATCGATCGCGGGTGTGGGCGTCGGCATCGTCGGCGATGCGCAGGGCGAGGTCGAGATCGGTGGTGTAGTCGGTGGCCATGCGTCAGACGCTAGCCCCCAGCCGGTAGCCTTGATAATCGTGCATCCCGATGTTTCCGCAGACCTGGCCGAGCTCGCGACGACCCTCCGCACGGTGGAGTCGGTCCTGGACGTGGAGGAACTGCGCCGGCGAATCGACGAACTCGAGCACCAGGCGGCCGACCCCGACCTGTGGAACGACCAGGAACACGCCCAGCAGGTCACCAGTCAGCTCTCCCATGCGCAGGGCGAACTGCGACGCGTCGAGGAACTGCGGCAGCGGCTCGACGACCTGTCGGTCCTCTACGAGCTCGCAGAGGAAGAGGAGGGCGACGCACGGACCGCGGCACTCGCCGACGCCGACGCCGAGCGTGTCTCGCTGCGCGGTGACATCGAGGCGATGGAGGTCCGTACCCTGCTGTCGGGCGAGTACGACCAGCGCGACGCGCTCGTCAACATCCGTGCAGGCGCCGGTGGTGTCGACGCCGCGGACTGGGCCGAGATGCTCATGCGCATGTACATCCGCTGGGCGGACAAGCACGGGTACGGCGTCGAGGTGTACGACACCTCGTACGCGGAGGAAGCCGGTATCAAATCGGCGACGTTCGCAGTCAAGGCGCCGTACACGTACGGCACGTTGTCCGTCGAGATGGGCACCCACCGCCTCGTGCGGATCAGCCCGTTCGACAACCAGGGCCGCCGCCAGACGTCGTTCGCGGAGGTCGAGGTCCTGCCGGTCGTCGAGACCACCGACCACATCGACATCGACGAGAACGACGTCCGCGTCGACGTCTACCGTTCGTCCGGTCCGGGCGGGCAGTCGGTGAACACCACGGACTCCGCGGTGCGACTCACCCACGTTCCCACCGGGATCGTCGTCACCTGTCAGAACGAGAAATCGCAGCTCCAGAACAAGGTGTCCGCGATGCGCGTCCTCCAGGCCAAACTCCTCGAACGCAAGCGGCAGGAGGAGCGCGCCGAGATGGATGCGCTCAAGGGCGACGGTGGCAGCTCGTGGGGCAACCAGATGCGTTCGTACGTGCTGCACCCGTACCAGATGGTCAAGGACCTGCGCACCGAATACGAGGTGAACAACCCGTCGGTCGTGCTCGACGGTGAGATCGACGGATTCCTCGAAGCCGGTATCCGCTGGCGGATGAGCGAGGAACAGAAGCAGTAGCGAGAGGGTCGGAGTCCGCCGTTCGGGGCGGCCGAGCATCTCCGGAGAGGACGACCACTGTTTCCCACGAGCAGACTGCTGGACTGGCTGACATCGAGCGGCCTGCTGATCGCGCTGACCGTGCTCGGAGCGGTGCTCATCGCCCGGTTCGTGTCGTGGTTCGGTGGTCGGATCACCGAGCGCATCGACAACCGGTACACGCAGTCCGACGACCTGGTGCGGTCCGAGGCGACGAAACATCGGCACTCGGTCGCGCAGGTCGTCACCTGGATCGCGATCTCGTTCGTCTACATCATCGCCACGCTGAAGGTCTTCGACTACCTCGCGCTGCCGATCGGCAGTCTCGTCGCCCCGGCGACCGTCGTGGGTGCGGCCGTCGGTTTCGGGGCGCAACGCGTCGTCCAGGACATCCTCGCGGGGTTCTTCATCATCACCGAACGTCAGTACGGATTCGGTGACACCGTGCAGATCTCGGTGACCGGATCATCGGAGGACGCGACCGGCACCGTCGAGGACGTCACGCTGCGGGTGACCCGCGTGCGCAGTGCGGCCGGCGAGGTCATCACCGTCCCCAACGGCCAGATCAACAAGTCCGTCAACCTGTCGAAGGACTGGGCACGTGCCGTGGTGGACGTCCCGATCCCGGTGAGCGCCGACGTCTCGGCCGTCACCGATCTTCTACGCGAGCTGGGTACCGCCGCGTACGAGGAACCGCGTGTCCGTGAACTGCTCCTCGACGAGCCGAGCGTGATGGGTGTCGAAAGCCTCGAAGTGGACAAGGTCAGTGTGCGGGTGGTCGCCCGGACCCTGCCCGGCAAACAGTTCCAGGTCGGCCGACTGCTGCGGGCACGTATCGCCGGTGCGCTGCGTGCGAAAGGGATCACGGTGACCCCGGAACTCGATACCGCGGCCGTTCTCGAGCGGAACCGGGCGAACAGCGAGGTGGGGTCGTGAGCGAGCAACAGAACGACTCGCCCGGGCAGCCGGAAGCGTCGGACGGGCCGGATGCGTCGCGTCCGCGCCTGCAGGTTCCGTCTCACCTGTTCCGGGGCCGGGTTCGTACCACCACGCTCGTGATGTGCGTGCTGTGGCTGGGCATGTGGGTGACGTACCTGATCCTCAACCAGCCCGACGACCACGCGCAGGCACCCCAGCAGGCCGTCCTGATCTCCGACACGCCCTACGTGCCGTATGTTCCGGCGGAGAGCACCACCCACGCGCCCGCACCACCGACCACATCCGGTGCACCGACACCGACGACGAGTGGGACTCCGACGTCGCCGGGTCCCGGTGCTCCGGGATCGACGTCGTCGCCCACCACGGACACCACCGGAATCCTCCCGTTCGAACTGCCCGAGATTCCGGGTCTGCCCGGATTCGACGGTGGCGACGACTCGGAGACGGGGGAGGATTCGGGACAGACGGGCGAGTCGACACCGTAGGTCGTCGTCCGACACAGGCTGGTCGGCTGCACCCCTTCGTCGGGTCCGGGGTCGTCGCCCGACTCGCCGCCTCGCGATGTACCGGAAACGTACCGGATTCGCCGATCCCCGAAACAGACCCCGCGGGCCACCGCCCGGATCGTGGCTGTTGGAGACGGTGTACCCCGACAGTCCCCGAGGGGCTTCGAGTCGGCACGAAACGGCTAGCATGGCCCACGTGATCCGCCTGGAGAATGTGTCCAAGTCGTACAAGACGTCGACCCGTCCCGCACTCGACGACGTGAGTGTCGAGGTGGACAAGGGAGACTTCGTCTTCCTGATCGGACCGTCCGGGTCCGGGAAGTCGACGTTCATGCGGCTGCTGCTCCGGGAGGACACGCCCACCAGCGGCGACATCCACGTGGCGGACTTCCACGTCAACCGGCTCCCGTCGCGGCGCGTCCCACGACTGCGACAGAACCTCGGTTGCGTCTTCCAGGACTTCCGGCTGCTCCAGACGAAAACGGTCGCACAGAACATCTCGTTCGCGCTCGAGGTCATCGGCAAGCCCCGCGCCGTGATCGAACGCACCGTCCCCGAGGTCCTCGATCTCGTCGGCCTCTCCGGCAAGGCCGATCGGTTTCCCAGTGAACTGTCGGGCGGCGAACAGCAGCGGGTCGCAATCGCGCGGGCGTTCGTGAACCGGCCGCTGGTGCTGCTCGCCGACGAGCCGACGGGAAACCTGGACCCCGACACCAGTCAGGACATCATGTTGCTGCTCGAACGGATCAACCGGACCGGCACCACCGTCCTCATGGCCACCCACGACCACCACATCGTCGATTCGATGCGTCGCCGCGTCGTCGAACTCGATCTGGGTCGGGTCGTTCGTGACGAGGCACGAGGTGTGTACGGCGTCGGCCGCTGACCCCTCCCACCTTCCCGTACCCGTTCGGCAACCGAAGGAACCCGACACCCGATGCGCGCAAGCTTCCTGTTCAGCGAGGTCGTCACCGGCCTGCGCCGCAACCTGACCATGACGATCGCCATGGTCCTCACCACCGCGATCTCACTCGGACTGTTCGGCGCGGGACTGCTCGTCGTGCAGGTGGCGGGAAAGACCCAGAAGATCTTCCTCGATCGCGTCGAAGTGCAGGTGTTCCTCACCGAGGACATCTCGGCGATGGACCCCGACTGTGCCCAGGACATCTGCCGCAACCTGCGGGCGGACCTCGAGAACACCGACGACGTGGTGACGGTGCAGTACCTCAACCGTGAGGACGCCGTCGCCGACGCGACCGACCGGGTGTTCGCCGACCAACCCGAACTCGCCGAACTCGTCAGCCCCGACAGCTTCCCCGCGTCCTTCAAGGTCAAGATGTCGGATCCGTCGAGCTTCGCGCTGATCCAGGAGGGGTTCGCCGACCGCCCGGGCGTCGACAGCATCCTCAACCAGCAGGACCTGGTCGAACGACTCTTCGGGGTGCTCGGCGGCATCCGCAACGCCGCCTTCGCGATCGCGACCATCCAGGCGGTCGCCGCGATCCTGCTCATCGCGAACACCGTGCAGATCGCGGCGTTCACCCGTCGCACCGAGGTCGGCATCATGCGGCTGGTCGGCGCGACCCGGTGGTACACACAATTGCCGTTCCTGCTCGAGGCCGTGGTCGCGGCCCTCGTCGGTGCCGCCCTCGCGATCGGTGGCTTGTTCGCCGCCAATTCCATGTTCGTGAAGGACATGCTCGCGGAGGTGTACGACGCCAACATCGTCGCGAGGATCACGACCAGCGACATCCTGCTCGTGTCACCGTTCCTCGTTCTCGTCGGAGTCGGGATGGCCGCGCTCACCGCCTACGTCACGCTGCGCCTGTACGTGCGTGAATAACGGTTTGCATGGATTTCCTATGCTGGACATCGTTCAGTTCGAATTCCCGAGGACCGGAAGGGCCTGCACTTGAAGGAAAAGGGCCGGAAGGTCATCGCCACCAACCGCAAGGCACGACACCACTACACGATCATCGACACCTACGAAGCCGGTGTGGCGCTCGTCGGTACCGAGGTCAAGAGCCTGCGGGAGGGTAAGGCCTCACTCGTCGACGCCTTCGCGACCGTCGACGACGGTGAGGTGTGGCTGCGTGGCCTGCACATCCCCGAGTACGGGCACGGCTCGTGGACCAATCACGCACCGCGCCGCACCCGGAAGCTGCTCCTGCACCGCCGCGAGATCGACGCGCTGGTCGGCAAGACCCGCGAGGGCAACCAGACCCTCGTCCCGCTGTCGATGTACTTCTCCGACGGCAAGGTCAAGGTCGAACTCGCGTTGGCGAAGGGCAAGCAGGACTACGACAAGCGTCAGGACATCAAGCGCCGGACCGCCGAACGTGAAGTGACCCGCGAACTCGGTCGGCGGGTCAAGGGGATGCGCTGACCGCGGTCCTGCTCGCCCTCGTGGCCGCCGTCGGGTACGGGGTCAGCGACTTCGTCGGCGGTGCCGCGTCCCGCCGGGCGACGGCGCTGAACTTCGTCGTCGCCTCCTACCCGCTGTCGCTGGTGATCGCGCTGCTCGTCGCGCCGTTCATCGCAGGATCCGTCACCGCCCCGGCGCTCGTGTGGGGCGCGGCCTCGGGTGTCTTCGGTGGGTTCGCCGTCTGGTGGTTCTATCGCGCACTCGCGGCCGGGCCCATGTCGATCGTCTCGCCGCTCACCGCCCTGCTGGTCGCCGGAGTCCCGGTCTTCGTCGGACTGGCCGCCGGGGAACGACCCGGACCCCTCGCCTACCTGGGTATCGTCGTCGCGCTCGTCGCGGTCGTGCTGGTCAGTCGTGAATCGCAGGAAACCGTCGGTGGTGACGAGCACCCTCGCTTCACGCCGCGCGTCGCGTGGTTGACGGTGGCGTCGGGAATCGCGTTCGCGTTCACGTTCGTGTCCCTCGATCAGGTACCGGCAGGAAGCGGCCT
Organism: Rhodococcus yananensis; assembly: GCF_020515525.1. Lineage (GTDB taxonomy): Bacteria > Actinomycetota > Actinomycetes > Mycobacteriales > Mycobacteriaceae > Rhodococcus > Rhodococcus yananensis. The sequence continues at coordinate 9,050 of NZ_JAIYEP010000018.1, read as the reverse complement.
GTGGCCGCTGGTGATGTCGCGACTGGCGGCGACCGTGGTCGTGTGGATCGCGGCGCTGGCAGCGCGTCAGTTCGCGGGTCCACCGAGCTTTCTGTATCCGCACGTGGTGTTCGTCGCCGTCCTCGATGTCGTCGCGAACGCCGCGATGCTGTACGCCTTCCACGGCGGGATGCTGTCGGTGGTCAGTGTCATCGGCGCGCTGTATCCGGCGGCCACGGTCCTGCTGGCGTTGGTCGTCCTCGGCGAACGGCTCGGTCGCGGCCAGTACATCGGGATGATCGCGGCGCTCGGCGCGGTCGCCCTCATCACGGTCGCGACCTGAGCGAAAACCTCGGTGATCGGCGTCACCGCGACGCGCCGGTAAAGGGAATGACAATGGGGGTCCGTGACGTTACAGTGGGTAGTCCTGCGATGGTCGCGGGTACGTACGGGGCTGAACGGTTTCGACTGCGTACGTTGAGTCAAGGGAAGCGTGTCGGTGCAGGCAAGAGACCACCGTAAGCGTCGCTGCAACCAATTAAGCGCCGATACCAATCAGCGCGACTACGCTCTCGCTGCCTAAGTAGCGAAGCGTGTCTGTCAGTCCGATCTCGCCCTCGGATCGGGTACTGGCATCAGCTAGAGGGCTTCACCGTCCGGCTCGGTCGCGGAGTCGTACGGGACATCCAACAGCGACTGGGATCGTCATCTCGGCTGGTTCGCGAGACCGGGAGATCCGAGTAGAGGCATAGCGAACTGCACACGGAGAAGCCTTGGCGAGGCGGCGGAGGACCCGGGTTCGATTCCCGGCAGCTCCACCCTCGGGCCCCCGATCTGGACACCAGGTCGGGGGCCTTTTTCATGCCCGTCCACGTGAGCCTGCGGGTGCCGTGCGCGTGCGCAGGCAGAATGGTCACCACACCGGAGCGACGAGGAGAACCCATGGCGCACGAACGAGCAGGGCAACCGGCGCGACCCGAGGACCTCGTGGACCTCGCTCATCTGGTGACCGCGTATTACACCGTCGCGCCGGACCCGCGGAACTCGCTGCAGCAGGTGGAGTTCGGCACGTCCGGTCATCGCGGTTCCAGCCTCGACGGCGCGTTCAACGAGGCGCACATCCTCGCGACCACCCAGGCCATCGTCGAATACCGTGCGGCGCAAGGTGTCACCGGGCCGCTGTTCCTCGGCCGCGACACCCATGCGTTGTCCGAGCCCGCGTGGACCACCGCACTCGAGGTGCTCGTCGCCAACGGGGTCGAGGTCGTGGTGGACGCCCGCGACCGGTTCACCCCCACGCCGGCGGTGAGCCACGCGATCCTGCATCACAATCGTGCGGCGGGTGCGCGCGCCGACGGCATCGTCGTGACCCCCTCGCACAATCCACCGCGCGACGGCGGATTCAAATACAACCCGCCGCACGGTGGACCGGCGGGCACCGACGCGACCACGGTGATCGCGGCCCGGGCGAACCGACTGCTGGCCTCGGCACTCGACGGTGTGCGTCGGGTACCGGCCACCACGGCGATCGCGAAGGCAGGGCGGTACGACTACCTCGCGGCCTACGTCGACGACCTGCCGAACATCGTCGACCTCGACGCCATCCGCGGATCCGGGCTGCGGATCGGAGCCGACCCGCTCGGCGGTGCTTCCGTCGACTACTGGGGTGCGATCGCGGAGCGGCACCGCCTGGATCTGACGGTCGTGAACCCGCTGGTCGACGCGACATGGCGGTTCATGACCCTCGACACCGACGGCAGGATCCGGATGGACTGCTCGTCGCCGAATGCGATGGCCTCGCTGATCCGTGCACGCGGCGACTTCGATCTCGCCACCGGCAACGATGCGGACGCGGACCGGCACGGCATCGTGACACCCGACGGGGGGGTGCTCAACCCCAACCACTACCTCGCCGTCGCGATCGACTACCTGTTCCGGAACCGCCCGCACTGGTCGCGGTCGAGCAAGGTCGGCAAGACCCTGGTGAGTTCGTCGATGATCGACCGGGTTGCTGCCGGCCTCGACCGGGACGTGCTCGAGGTGCCCGTCGGATTCAAGTGGTTCGTCCCTGGCCTGATCGACGGCAGCCTCGGTTTCGGTGGGGAGGAGAGCGCCGGAGCATCGTTCCTGCGCCGCGACGGGTCGGTGTGGTCCACCGACAAGGACGGCATCGTCCTGGCCCTGCTCGCCGCGGAGATCACCGCGGTGACCGAGCAGAGTCCGTCCCAGCGGTACGGCGACCTCACCGCGCGGTTCGGGGATCCGTCGTACGCGCGGGTCGACGCTCCCGCGACGCGTGAGCAGAAGGCGGTGCTCGCCGAGCTCTCACCCGACCGGGTGTCGGCGACCGAACTCGCGGGCGAACCCATCACCGCCACGCTCACCGCGGCACCCGGCAACGGCGCGGCCATCGGAGGGTTGAAGGTGACGACGGAGAACGCGTGGTTCGCGGCGCGACCGTCGGGAACCGAGGATGTCTACAAGATCTATGCCGAATCGTTCCGCGGTGACGACCATCTCGCCCGGGTGCAGGACGCGGCACGAGAGCTGGTGGCATCCGTGCTCGGCTGACGACCACCGGCGACCCCGGTCGTGCGCATGGCTAACATTGCCCGCATCATGCGTACACGTGAGTCGGCACTGCCCCGGGAGATCTGGGTTCTCGTCGCCGCGAGCTTCGTCATCGCGCTGGGATTCGGTCTCGTCGCACCGGCACTGCCGCAGTTCGCGCGCAGTTTCGACGTCGGGATCACCGCCGCGAGCGTGATCATCTCCGCGTTCGCCGCGATGCGGCTGCTGTTCGCGCCTGCCAGCGGTGCACTCGTGCAGAAACTGGGGGAGCGGCCCGTCTACATCACCGGGGTGCTCATCGTCGCGGTATCGACCGGGGCGTGCGCGTTCGCGGCGAACTACTGGCAACTGCTGGTGTTCCGCGGTCTCGGTGGCATCGGTTCGACGATGTTCACCGTCTCCGCGCTCGGCCTGCTCGTGCGCATCGCGCCGCCCGACGCACGCGGTCGCGTGTCCGCGCTCTACTCCACCAGTTTCCTGCTGGGCAACATCGGTGGGCCCCTCGTCGGCGGTGCACTCGTCGGTCTCGGACTGCGTGTCCCGTTCATCATCTACGCAGTGGCGTTGCTCGTCGCGGCCGCCGTGGTCGGTGTGAGCCTGCGGTCGTCGCACCTGGCCCAGCCGGAGGCCGGCACCCACGCACCGCCGATGAGGTTGCGCGACGCCCTCGCGGTGCCCGCCTACCGGGCGGCCCTCGGATCGAACTTCGCCAACGGATGGGTGGTGTTCGGGGTGCGCGTGGCGATGGTGCCGCTGTTCATCGTCGAGGCGTTGCGGCAACCCGACGGATTCGCCGGTGTTGCGCTGACAGCATTTGCATTGGGCAACGCGGTGGTCCTGATCCGGTCCGGCGCCTGGTCGGACCGGTACGGCCGCCGCCCGTTCGTCATCGGCGGACTCGTGGTGTGCGGGGTGAGCACCATCGCGATGGGGCTGACCGATCATCTGCCGTTGTTCCTGGCGGTGTCGTTCGTCGCGGGCCTCGGATCCGGCCTCGCGAATCCGTCGCAGCAGGCCGCGGTCGCCGATGTCGTCGGCAGCAAGGCCCGCGGTGGCCCCGTTCTCGCCGCCTTCCAGATGACCTCCGACATCGGTGCGGTGGTCGGTCCGATCGCCGCGGGCAAGATCGCCGACGAGTTCTCCTACGCGGCCGCGTTCACGGTCACCGGTGTGATCATGCTCGTGGCGACGATCCCGTGGATCCTCGCGGGCCGGGTCCGGGTCGCCCGGCCCGGCACCGATGTGACGGACTTTACTGATCGCCGATAGGAACGTCGGTACTGTCGCCGGGGTGTGGGTACGAATGGTCTCCCTGGCGGCGCGTCTCGGTCTCGCCGCAGTGTGGCTGATCTCCGGATGGATCAAGTTCACCGACCCGACGCAGACGGTCGTCGCGGTCCGCGCCTACCAGCTGGTGCCCGCCGACCTGGTGCGCCCGTTCGCCGCGGTGTTCCCGATGGTCGAACTCGTTCTCGGTGCGTTGCTGCTGATCGGTTTGGCGGTGAGACCCGCCGCGATCGCCAGTGTGCTCCTTCTTCTCGCGCTGATCGCTGCGATCGTGTCGGCGTGGGCGCGAGGCCTGTCGATCGACTGCGGATGCTTCGGCGGTGGTGGCGTCGTCGAAGGCATCGACAGTGGCGACTACATCCGGGAGATCGCCCGCGACGTCGGGTTCATCGCGCTCGGCGTGTGGCTGACAGTGTTCCCGCGCACCCCGTGGGCGCTCGGGCCCGGTTCGCGGACCACCTTCTCAGGGTCGGCTCAGCCCGCGGTGCAAGAGTGAAGCCGGTCGGAGTGCGAATCCACCACAACACCCCAGAGACGACGAGACGAGGACAACTCCCGTGAGCGCCAAGAAGATCAAACCGGTCAAGTACACGCCGGAGCCGACGTCGAACAAGTCCACCTACATCCTCGGCGGCATCGCGTTGGTGGTCATCGCGGTGCTCGTCATCGGGGGTGTGCTGTGGCAGTCGCGGAGCACGGAGGCGCGCAACGAAGGCTACGGGGCCGTCAGCAATTCCGCGGTGGAGGTCACCCTCGACGACGACGGCACGATCCTCGTGGGGCTACCGTCGGCGTCCACGACGATCGACGTGTTCGAGGACCCCATGTGCCCGTACTGCGCGGAACTCGAACACAAGCACGGTCAGGAACTCGCGGAGGCGATCGACGGCGGCACGCTCGCTGTCCGCTACCACATGCTGGCCTTCCTCGACCGGCTCTCGGCGAGCGGTGACTTCTCGACGCGCGCGGTCGCGGCGTCGCAGTGCGTCGCCGAGAGCGGCGACGCGATCGCCTTCTCCCGGTTCCACGCGGACCTGCTCTCGCCCGACAACCAGCCGGCCGAGGGCGGAAGCAGCGACCACAGCAACGACGACCTCGCGCAGATGGCCCGCGATGCCGGAGCGTCCGACGACACGGTGGCCTGCATCGCGGACGGCACCCGAGTCGAGCAGGCCGCGGTATCCGCGGAGGCCGGTCGTCAGCTGCTCGCCACCACCGGTGCGACGGGCACCCCGGCCGTGATCCACGACGGCACCGTCGTCGATACCTTCGGCAACGAGAACTGGGTCACCGACCTCGCAGGCTAGTGCGCATGGTCGGCGGTGGCGGGCGGTGTTCTCGCACGCCACCGCCGATGACCAGGCGATTTGTTGGCCAGGAGGCCGATGGTGTAACTTTCTTTCTGCGCGAGGGGCACGGCCCCGAGCGTGGAGGACACCCGGTGACGGGAAAAATGAACACGGGGCTATGGCGCAGCTGGTAGCGCACCACACTGGCAGTGTGGGGGTCAGGGGTTCGAGTCCCCTTAGCTCCACAGAAGTAGCAGGTTAGGCCCGGTCAGCGACCGGGCCTAACCTATTTTTCTGTTCTGGCCCCCCGTAAACCCCCCGTTTTGGCTGCGTGTTCGACGGATGCCGTCTGCGGACCACCTTGTCGCGGTTCCGATCCGCTGCGACCGACGATGTGTGAGCAGTCGGCATCCTGTTCGGGCCGTACTGGTCGTGGTCTGGGCGCCGCCATCGCTGGCGTCGGGGCCAAGTCCTCCTGGGACTCGCGCCCCCGCACCGGATTGTTGTGCCTGTTCAGTACGCCACTGCTCTTGTCGGCCTGGGAGTTTCTGTAACCGACGGTGCGGCCCAGCATTCGCCAGCCGCCGCCTACGGGGATCTTGCCGAGTTTCTTCGCATCGAGGTGCACCAGGTCACCGGGATGGTCGTGTTCGTGGCGGCGCACGACCCGTGCGGTGGCCCGGTACAGCCAGCGCAGCCAGGCGAGCCGGTATCGGGTCAGGACCTGGTGGACCGTGGAGGGATGCAAGCCCAGCAGGCAGGCGATCCGCGCTGGTCCCACCGGCGTAGCAACCGGACCTTGATGATGCGGCGTTCGGTGCGTGTCGGGGTGCGGCTCGGGCTGCGACGTGGTCGGCTGGACCGGTCGGTCATCCCGGCTTCGCCCTGGTCACGGTAGCGGTCGGCCCATCGTTTCGCGGTCGTGGCCGATACCTGGAATCGTTCGGCGGCACGCCGCAACGGCCACCGGTCCTCGACGACACAGCGAGCCAGCCGCAATCGGCCCAGCTCCGACAAGGACGCATTACGGTGGGACACGAAGACCTCCGCTCGGTGGGGCTGTGTTTGCTTGGCAGCTCGCACTCCACCCGGAGGTCTTCGTTTTGTCACCTCGCCACGCCGTCACCAACGTCGATGGTCAGTACACCTAGGCCAGCTGAGTCCGGGAGATGCCGAAACCTCACGGTGTACTCGATTGGTCATGAAATCGGCGTAGCGTTTTCGCAGGTTCCCGAAATTTCTCGACGTTCCCGCCTTTTCACCGTCAATGCAGGTAGATAACCGTCTGGCGCTCTTGAAACTATCGGAACATTTCCGAAAGTTGCTGTGTCAATCCGCAAGCAAATCGTAGAAATATCGTAGAAACGTCGCGATAAAGGCCGGTGTGGCGTGATCGGGCGTGATTGGGGTGAGTTGCCGTGGATCATCCCACCGACAAGATCCCAGATAGGTCGGACTCTCAACCCGATCCACGGCGACCACCTTATGAATTAACGCGGTGCTGCCATAACGGCGTGAGATGCCAAAACAGACCAGCAGATCGCTATTCGCTGCTGGACAACCTGGACCTGCGGCGTCCGGATCCAGGCCGACATCGAGGAGCGCTTGGCGGTGGACGGAGTCCATTCCCATGCTCGGGTTGGTCGGTCGCGGCGGCGTGTGGGTCCCGCGGCGATATGACCTGACCTGTATTTCGCCTCAGAGCGGCGGGAGCGGTGGTTTGCGTTGCTTTTGTAGCTAGGATGATTGTTGGCGCGCCCGGCCTCCTTCATGTCCTCGGCCTCGCGTGTATTTGCCCGGCCGTCGACAGGTGCGTCATGAAGTTGACCGCCAACCCGCGCTGCAACCGAAAATGAGGATGATCCCCGCCGAACGGCCGCCACTCTGCGGCATGAGTCCCGCAGAAACCTGGGCCGATTACCTCGATGCCTCTGGGAGAAACTCGAGCAATCGTGTGGTCACTATTCACCCGGCAGAGCACTTCACCCTCCGGCTAACCCACGTCCACACACGCAGGCGTAAGTCTCTGCACAGGTTCGGTGCCGTCGAGGACCCGCATACCCTGGGGGATCATATCTATTCTATATCGACGATGTGCTGGGCGAAAGCCAGACACCGAAGGCGCCATGGACGCTGTCGGCGTCGGCGATTGGGCCGGCGAGCACGCCGGTTCTCATAGGGTGCGCTATTACCAGGGTTAGGTAGAAGGAGACCGGACTGCACCAAGCTGGCAAACCTGGGCAGTCCGGTCACACCGCGGCATATAGATGCCTATGCGCTCGGAGTAGTTAGTTCTCAGTTACCGGAGTGGCCCGGCTCGTCATCGACAAGTCGGAGACGGCGGGCCTGGTCCGAGACAAACACCCGTTCCGGGTCAACAGCGTCACGTATCCTGCGCCACTCCTCAAGTCGCGGGTACATTACTCGAATCATCTCCGGCGTGGTGCGTGAATCCTTGGCGAAGTAGAGGCGCCCTCCTGCGTCCAGCACTCGACGATCGAGCTCGGCGCAGAACTCGTTCAGGCCTGCCTTCACCGGGAAGTCTAGGCTCAACATGAATCCGGGGTGTGGCCATGATAGCGGAGCCCGGCTGCTTGGCCCCATACGCTTGAACACGTTGAGAAACGATCGGTGTCCTGAGTGGGCGATGGCTCGGACAGTCTCGGCCAGTTGGTCTTCGGCACCGTACGGAATCGAAAACTGATATTGAAGAAAACCTCGGCGACCATAGCCGCGGTTCCACTCCCCAAGCAGATCCAGGGGATGAAGGAATTGAGTAATGTTCTGGATCAGGCCTCGGCCGTGCTTCGCGAAGGTGCGGTGGGTGACCGCGCCGCCAAGCTGAGTTGTAAGATTGTTTACCATTCCATTAGGAAAGACATCGGGAACCGTAAACAGTTGTGGAGCATTGAAATACAGGGGATTCTTGCGGAGCTTGGCGGGCAATTGATCGACTGTGGCGAGGTTGCCGCGACTGAACCCCGCGCGCCCGAGCTTCGTGTTGGTGCTAATAGTATCGGGCACTGCCACTGAGTACTCATAGCCGTCATCAGAGCCGCCGGTTAGCAGCTCCATCGTTTCATCGAGGCTGTTGGTTCGGTCGCTGTCGACGAAGAAGTACGCGGTTTCGGTGCGCTTCATCTTGATTCGGGCACGTGTGACGATGCCGGTCAGACCCATACCGCCTACGGTCGACCAGAACAGCTCCGTGTCACCTTCGTCAGGCCTGATCGTGTGGAGAGTGCCATCGGCGGTCAACAGGTCCATCGACAGTACGTGGTTGCCGAAACTGCCCTGGGAATGATGGTTCTTGCCATGAATATCGGAAGCGATCGCGCCGCCGATGGTCACCTGCCGAGTACCCGGCAGCACGGGTACCCACAGACCATACGGCAGGGCAGCCCGCATCAGCGCGTCCAAGCTGACGCCCGCCTCGACATCGACTATGCCGCTGTCCGGGTCGATCGAATGAATGCGGCTGAACATGGTCATGTCGACAACAAGCCCGCCACTGTTCTGCGCTGGGTCCCCGTAGCTGCGCCCCAGCCCTCGGGCGATAACACCACGTGGCCCTGCCTTACGGACAGCCATGGCGACCGTGTCGAGGTCGGGGGTGGAAAGTACTTGCGCGACAGTCGGTGCGGTGCGTCCCCAGCCAGTCAGTGGACGCTGATCGATCACCGATTCTCCATTCGTGAAATACACCCTGTCACCGTAGCCGCTGACCACCAACTCTCGACAATCACGGCCGTCACCAGCCACTCATCTCTACCTGGCCGCGCGCCCGAGGCCGTGGGGGGCCCGCCAGGGCCCCGTAGTTGTTGACTAGCGGTGCCATGACCTGGGGTTTCGGTGTGTTCGGGGGCGGGTTGAGCGGGCATGGGGACAGGGATTGATCATGGGTGTGTCTTACGCATCCAGATC
>NZ_JAIYEP010000017.1 GCF_020515525.1 Rhodococcus yananensis | reverse complement strand
CCGCGCCCGAGCTTCAGTTCACGTTCGCGCAGGTCGGCGGGAACGAGTTCTTCGACGCGCCGGCGCATCATCTGGTAGCTCCGGCTACCAGAAACGCGCACGGGTCGTTTCGGGGGTCAGTCGTCGAAGGGTCGGGTGGTGCGACCGACGAGGTCGGCGACGGACTCCACGACGCGGGTCGGCCGGTACGGATACAGTTCCACCGACTCCCGGCTCGAGATGCCGGTGAGCACCAGCACGGTCTGCAGTCCGGCTTCGAGTCCGCACACGATGTCGGTGTCCATCCGGTCGCCGATCATCAGGGTGTGTTCGGAGTGGGCGCCGATCGCCCGCAGCGCCGACCGCATCATCAGCGCGTTCGGTTTCCCCACGAAGTACGGATCGCGACCGGTCGCACGGGTGATGAGCGCAGCCACCGAACCCGTCGCGGGCAGTGAGCCGTCCAGCGACGGTCCGGTGGGATCCGGGTTGGTGGCGATGAACCGGGCACCGCGCTCGACGAGCCGGATCGCCGTGGTGATGGCCTCGAACGAATAGGTGCGGGTCTCCCCGAGCACCACGTAGTCGGGGTCGGTGTCGGTGAGGACGTACCCGATGTCGTGCAGTGCCGTCGTCAACCCCGATTCGCCGACCACGTACGCCGACCCGCCCGGACGCTGACTCGCGAGGAACGTCGCGGTCGCCAGCGCCGACGTCCAGATCGACTCCTCGGGCACGTCGAGGCCGGTGCGCAGCAACCGCGCCCGCAGGTCACGCGGGGTCCGGATGGAGTTGTTCGTCAGCACCATGAACGGGATCCGTTCGGCGCGCAGCTCGTCGAGGAACCGGTCGGCGCCGGGGACGAGACTGTTCTCGTGGACGAGGACACCGTCCATGTCCATCAGGTAGTTCCAGGCCGGGGTGTCGGTGGGGGTGTCGTCCGCGTTCACGACCCCCAGTCTTCCACCGGATGCTCAGGCGAGCAGGCGATAGAGCCCGATCAGACCGACGACGACGATCACAGATCGCAGCGCCACCGGCGACAGTCGCCGCCCGTAGTGCGAGCCGAGCCACCCGCCGACGAGCGACCCGACGGCGATGAGCGCCGCGACCGTCCAGTTGATCCGATCGAACGCGACGAGGGTGTAGGACACGGCGGCGACGACGTTGACGATCAGCGACAGCAGGTTCTTCGCGGCGTTCTGTTTCTGGATGTGGTCGGTGAGGATCGCCCCGAACAGACCCATGAGCAGGATGCCCTGCGCCGCCGTGAAGTAGCCGCCGTAGGTGCCGACAGCGAACGTTCCGACGATCAGCAACGTCCACCGCACCGGTCCGAGACTGCCGTCGGCGTCGCCGCCGGCACGGCGCAACACCCACGCCTGGATCTTCGGTTGCAGCACCACGAGGGTGAGCGCGAGGATCAGCAGGACGGGGACGACCGTCTCGAACACCGTCTCCGGCAGGTTCAGCAGCAGCCACGAGCCGAGCAGCGCACCGGCGAAGGACGCGGGGATCTGCCAGCGCAGCCGCGGCCACTGCCCACGTAGTTCTCGGCGGTACCCCCACGTGCCGGACACGCCACCGGCGACGAGACCGATCGCGTTCGACATCGTCGCCGTCACCGGGGGTACCCCGAACGCGATGAGCGTGGGGAAGGTGATGAGGGTCCCGGAGCCGACGAGCGAGTTGATCGCACCGGCTCCGAGCCCGGCGAGGGCGACGAGGAACAGTTCGAGCGGGGTCACCGCGGGGAGTCTACTGAGCCTGGACCGGTGCGAAGACGACAGTGGTCGTGACGACCGGTGTGCGACGAATCCGAGAATCCCGCACGCAACTTCCCGTTCGACGCGCTCCGGTGGGCTTCGACGGGAGTGCGAGCGTGCACAGGATCGTCGAACGTGCCGGGTCGGGGTGCTCCTCGTCGTCCTGGCAGCCCGACCCGCGGGCGCCGGCGACGGCCCGCAGATGTGACCGGCGCCCCCGGGTAGCCTTCGCCACAGCGTCGGGGCACCTCGATGTGCACCGCACTAGGGTGACATCCATGAACGGCAAGGGAACGGTGTCGAGCATCTACATTGCTGCACCGGAGGGTGACACCGGGAAATCGACCGTTGCGCTGGGCGTCCTGCAGATGCTGTGCGCGTCCACGGCCCGGGTGGGGGTGTTCAGGCCGATCGCGCGTTCCGGCAGCGACACCGACTACATACTCGAGTTGCTGCTCGAGCACACCACCGTCGATGTCGACTACGAGGACTGCATCGGCGTGCTCTACGACGACGTGCACGCCGATCCGGAGGCGGCGCTCAGCGAGATCGTCAACCGGTACCACGCGGTCGCCGACAGGTGCGATGCCGTCGTGGTCGTGGGCAGCGACTTCACCGATGTCGGCAACCCGACGGAACTGTCGTACAACGCGCGGATCGCGGCGAACCTCGATGCGCCCGTCCTGTTGGTGCTGCGCGGATCGCGTCGCAGTGCCGACGATCTCGCGCAGCTCGCCGAGATGTGCGCGCACGAATTGTCGGCGCACCACGCGCATCTGGGCGCGACGGTCGTCAACCGCTGCGATCCGGACGAACTCGATGCGGTCGCCGCGGCGATGGCCGACCGCCCGGAACCGGTGTGGACGTTGCCGGAGACCCCCGTCCTGGTGGCCCCGACCATGTGGGAGTTGAAGGAGGCCGTCGACGGGCAGCTCTACAGCGGCGACCCCGACCTCCTGCAGCGTGAGGCATTGCGCATCATGGTCGGCGGCATGACCGCCGAACGGATCCTCGAACGCCTCACCGAGGGCATGGTGGTGATCGTCCCGGCGGACCGTTCCGAGGTGCTGCTGGCGTTGGTCGACGCGAATGCGGCGGAGGGATTCCCGACTCTCGCGGGCATCATCATGAACGGTGGACTGCTCCCGCATCCGGCGATCGCGCAACTGATGGCGGGGATGAAACCGAGCCTGCCGATCCTCACCACCGAACTCGGTACCTTCGACACCGCCGCGGCCGCCGACCGTACCCGTGGACGCATGGCGCTGGCGGCGCAACGCAAGATCGACACTGCGCTCGCGTTGATGGAACAGCACGTCGACGCGTCGGCGTTGCTCGAGCGGATGCGGTTGCCGAGGCCGTCGGTGACGACCCCGCAGATGTTCGAGTACCAGCTCGTCGACCGTGCCCGCGAACAGCGACGCCACATCGTGCTGCCCGAAGGCAGCGACGACCGGATCCTGCGGGCTGCGGGTCGGGTACTGCAACGGCGCATCGCCGACCTGACGATCCTCGGCGACGACGTTGCGGTCCGGCAACGGGCCGCGGAGCTGGGAGTGGACCTGTCGGCGGCGCGCGTCGTCGATCCCCGCACCTCCGAGCACGTCGACCGGTTCGCGGACGAGTACACGCGGCTACGCGCCCACAAGGGTATGACGGTCGAGCGGGCACGCGAGATCATGGGTGATGTCTCGTATTTCGGAACCATGATGGTGCACCTCGATCTCGCCGACGGCATGGTGTCCGGTGCCGCCCACACCACCGCACACACCATCCGGCCGTCGTTCGAGATCATCCGGACCGAACCCGGCGTCTCGACGGTGTCGAGCATCTTCCTGATGTGCCTGTCCGATCGGGTTCTGGCGTACGGCGACTGCGCGGTCGTGCCGGACCCCACCGCGGAACAGCTCGCCGACATCGCGATCTCGTCGGCGACGACGGCCGCGCGGTTCGGGATCGAACCGCGCGTCGCGATGCTGTCGTATTCGACGGGCGAATCGGGTTCGGGCGCCGACGTCGACAAGGTGCGGGAGGCGACCGCGCTGGTGCGGCAGCGCCGCCCCGACCTGCCCGTCGAGGGCCCCATCCAGTACGACGCGGCGATCGAACCGTCCGTGGCCGATGCGAAGCTGCCCGGTTCGGAGGTCGCGGGGAAGGCGACCGTGTTCGTCTTCCCCGACCTGAACACGGGCAACAACACCTACAAGGCGGTGCAGCGCAGCGCCGGCGCGGTCGCGGTCGGCCCCGTGTTGCAGGGACTGAACAAGCCGGTCAACGACCTGTCGCGCGGCGCGCTGATCCAGGACATCGTCAACACCGTCGCGATCACCGCGATCCAATCCCAGAAGGAGATGCAGTGAGTGCCGGACTGCCGGACACCGCCGGGACCGTCCTGGTCCTGAACTCGGGCTCGTCGTCGATCAAGTTCCAGCTGCTGCACCCCGAGACGGGTGACGCCCCGGCGCACGGGCTGATCGAGCGGATCGGTGAGCCGGAGGGGCGCATCGTCTTCCACCACACCGCGGGAACCGACGAGCACGTCGGGCGGATCCCCGACCACCGGTTCGGTCTGCGGAAGGTCCTCGAGATGCTCGAAGGTCTGGGCCGGCCGCTGCGGGAGGTGGGGATCGTCGCGGTCGGGCATCGCCTGGTGCACGGCGGCGCCGTGTTCTACGAGCCCACCCTCATCGACGACGACGTCGTGGCGACGGTCGCCGAACTCGCGGTGCTGGCGCCGCTGCACAATCCCGCGAACGTGATCGGAATGGAGGTCGCGCGGGAGGAACTTCCCGATGTGCCGCACGTCGGGGTGTTCGACACAGCCTTCTTCCATTCCCTGCCGGCCGCCGCCGCCACCTACGCGATCGATCGGGAGGTGGCGCGCGCCCACGGTGTTCGTCGCTACGGGTTCCACGGCACCTCGCACGAGTACGTGTCGGGGCGTGCCGCAGCGTTCCTCGGTCGGGAGACGACCGAGCTGAACCAGATCGTGCTGCATCTCGGCAACGGTGCGTCGGCATCCGCGATCGCGGGTGGACGGCCGATCGACACGTCGATGGGGCTGACCCCGCTCGAAGGGCTCGTGATGGGGACGCGCAGCGGCGACATCGATCCCGGGGTGCTCATGCATCTCAATCGGGCGGCCGGGATGGAAGTCGACGAGATCGATCGGTTGCTCAACCGGCAGTCGGGGCTGAAGGGATTGTCGGGGGTCAACGATTTCCGGGCGTTGCTCGGGCTCGTCGAGGAGGGGGACGCCGACGCGAAACTCGCCTACGACGTGTACGTGCATCGGCTCCGCAAATACATCGGCGCGTACCTCGTCGAACTCGGTGGTGTCGACACGATCGTGTTCACCGGCGGGGTCGGGGAGAACAACGTCGACGTGCGCCGCGACAGCCTCGCCGGGCTGCGCCGTCTCGGTATCGTCGTCGACCCGGACCGGAATGCGATGCCGAACGACGGTGAGCGACGTATCTCCGCGGACGGGTCGGAGGTGGAGGTGCTGGTGATCCCCACCGACGAGGAACTCGCCATCGCCCGTGCCGCAGCGGCGTTCTCGTAGCGACGCGAGTGGCGTCGCGGGGTTCGGACGGTCGGCGTCAGAACAGGCTGCGGGGACGCACCGCGTTCGCGCGGTCGACGAGTCCGTAGCGGCGGAGACGGTCCTTCACCTGCCGCGCCAGGTCGCGGTAGGCGCTCTCGGTGCCGTTCCGCAGTCCCCGCTCGGTGAAGGGGACGTCGAGGATGCGCTCGTGGTCGTGGTGGGCGCGGTGACCGGCGCGGACCCAGTCGAGTGCGGTGTTGAGGACGAGTGCGGTCAACTGCAACCGGCGGCCCTCGTCGGGGGGAAGTGACGCGATGCGCAGACCGGCCTGACGCAGATCGGCCTCGGTGAGCGCGTCGACGTCGCCGTCGTGGAGCAGGACCAGGGCGGCCGTCATGCCCGCGGTGTGGTGGTGACGTGACGTCTCGGGTACCTGGTCGAGGACGGCGACCGCCCCGGCGCGGTCGCCGCGCACGGTGAGTTGCCGCGCGAGTCCGAACGCCGCGCTCACCACGGTGTGGTCGGTGCGCCACACCGTGCGGTAGTAGTTCTCGCAGGTGGCCTGCCACGCACCGGGATCGGCGCTCTCCCAGTGCAGCAGGATCAGTTCGGACGTCGCGGCGAGCGCGAGCTTCGGGGCGAGTTCGCCCGGAAGTGCCTGGAGGACTTCGTGGAAACGGTCGTACGCATCCTGATAGCTCTCGCGCAGCAGGTTCGTCATGCCCGCGTACCAGTCGATCCGCCAGTGGAAGCCGACCTCGTGTTCGAGGTGCGTGAGTATCGCCGCGGCGCGCTCGGCGTCGGAGAGATCGAGGTGGGCGCGGACCTCGGCGAGGGTGAGTTCGCGGGAGAAGGCTGCGTCGGCGGTGCGTTCGGCACCGATCTCGCGGGCGTGCTTGAGCGAGTCCAGGGTCTGTCGGGGTTCGCTGTGCGCGGCGGCGGCGAGCAGGGGGGCGCTCGGATCGTCGGGGTCGAGTTGCGGAACGGGAAGTGAGGGCACGATGTCGCGGGGGGAGAGGGACTCGTCGTGGTCGACCCTCTCGGTGTGGTCGTCGGTGCGGGTGAGCGCTTCGTCGGTGCCGAACGTGGTTCGCGGCGGGGTGAACATGCGCGACAGTCCGGGGCGGTCGGACCCCGTCTGCTGGGCGAGGATCTCACGCAGCACCCCGGTGAGCTGCCCGGCCATCTCGTCGGCGGACGAGAAACGTTGCTCCGGATCGGGGTTCGTCGCGCGGAGCAGCAGCAGATGGTACGAGTCGTACTCGCCGAGCAGCGGCGCCTGCGCGACGTCGGGCAGTCCGTCGCTGTAGCGGCCCTTGTCGGAGGGCATGGCGAGCGTGAGGACGGCCAGGGTGCGTCCGACCGTGTAGATGTCGCTCGCGACGGTCGGTCCGGTCCGTGCGATCTCGGGCGCCTGGTAGCCGGGTGTGCCGTACAGGTAACCGTAGTCCTCGATGCCCGCGACGGCCCCGAGGTCGATGAGCTTGACCTGTTCGTCGGTGACCATGATGTTCTCGGGTTTGAAGTCGTTGTACACCAGACCCACCTCGTGCAGATAGCCCAGTGCGGGCAGCACCTCGAGGATGTAGCCGATGGCTTCGGTCACGGGCATGCGCCGACCGTCGGGGTAGGTGCGCAGCGCGTCGCGCAGTGAATGCCCGCCGACGTACTCCATGACGATGTACCCCATGGGGGTGCCGTCCGGTTGCGGGTGTTCGACGAAGTTGTAGATCCGCACGATGCCGGGATGCCCGACCTCGGCGAGAAACTGTTTCTCGGCGACCGCGACCGCCTGGGCCTCGGCGTCACCGGAATGGAGCAGACCCTTGAGCACCACCCACCGGTCGCTGACGTTGCGGTCGATCGCCAGATAGATCCAGCCGAGCCCGCCGTGCGCGATGCACCCCTGCACCTCGTACTGCCCGGCGACGAGATCCCCGGGGCCCAACGCCGGGGTGAACTCGAATCGGGTTCCGCACTTCGGGCAGGCACCGGACGTCTGCGCCGGTCCGGTGGCCGTGGTGCGTCCGACGGGGGTGCCGCACTTCCAGCAGAACCGTTTGCCCTCCGCGACGTGCGGGTCCGACAGCACCGCGGTGGTGGGATCGACCGGTGCGGGCACCGGCACGTCGACGAGGTCCGCGACCCGGCGGCGCCGGGTCGTGCGGGGTCGTGAGCGCCGCGTCGAGGTGCGCTGCGACGGCACCGACGATCGGCGGGTGTCCGGTCCGTCCGACGGCGCGGTGACCGCGACATCGGGTTCCGGTGCCGCGGCGCGCGAGGTGGGGACGTCGACGTCGCGGGGCGTCGCCGCGGTGGGGACGTCCGCGCCCGTCGCCTCCGGATCGGGAGTGTCGGGGTGGGGGCCGGTCACGAGATCACCTCAGTCCGAGTATGTCGCGGTCGGTGGGGCGGGCGTCGGTCCCAGGACGGAGAGATACCGGTCGTACAACTCGGCCCAGGTGCCGTCGGCGCGGATCCGCGCGAGGGTGCCGTTGACGAACCGGACGAGATCGTCGTTGCCGAGCGTGATCCCGATGCCGTACGGTTCGACCCCCAGCGAACGGCCGACGAGTTCGAGATACGGGTCCTGGGAGGCGAGCCCCGCGAGGATCGTGTCGTCGGTGCTCACCGCGTCGACCTGACGTTGCTGCAGCACCACGAGGCAGTCGGCCCACGTCGGTACGGTCAGGATCGACGCGGCCGGCTGTACCTGCTGCATCCGCGCCAGCGACGTGGTGCCCCGCGCGATGCACACGCGCCGGCCCGCGAGATCGGGCACGTCGGTGATGTCGGAGCCGCGGACCACCAGGATGCGTTGCTGCGCCCGGAAGTACACCGTCGAGAAATCCACGTGCTCGCGGCGTTCACACGTGATGCTCATGGTCTTGGCGACGATGTCGACGAGACCGTCCACGAGGGCCTGTTCGCGTTCCTCGGAGCTGAGGATGCGGAAGTCCACGGCGGTGCGGTCGCCGAGCAGGTCGTACGCGATCTCCCGGGCGATGTCGACGTCGAATCCGGTGATGAGCCCGGTCGCCGGATCCCGATAGCTCATCAGGTTGCTGCCGGTGTCGAGTCCGACGACGAGTCGGCCCCGCGCGCGGATCGCGTCGAGGGTGGGTCCGGTGTCGTCGCCCGTCGGCCGCAGGCTCGCGGTGGGGTCACCGCAGTCGGGTTCCGGTGGCGGCGCGGTCGGTGACGGCGCGAGGTAGGCCCCGTCGGGCATGGGCAGTGCCGATCGGGGCGCGATGTCCACGGTGTCGGTCGGCTCGATGTCGGAGGCACATCCGGCGACGAGCGCCGCCACGGCGCACAGGGCCGCTGCCGCGCCGGTGACGGTGCGGAAGAGCGGTGTTCTGCGGCGGCTCAATGGTACTCCCGGTATCGGGGGAACAGTCCGACGATGATGCACACCAACGCGACGATCGACAGCGCGATCGACATCGATGTCAGACCCGACAGGGTGCGGGACGCACGGAACTCGTTGTCGCGCAGTTCCGCGCGGGTCTCCTCGATGGCGTCGCCGAGCGCGGCGTCGACGGTCGCGGACTGCGCGGCCGTTTCGTCCGGGCCGGTTCCGGTCGCGAGGACCGCGGCCGCTTCGTAGTCGCCGCGCGCGAGGGCCGCGACGGTCCGGTTGTGCGATGCGATCCATGCGGTGCGGGCGGCGGCGGCGCGGGCCACGGCATCCCCTCCGATCTCGGCGCCGTCGTCGGTGTACCCGTCGAGGCGGTCCCCGAGCCGGGTCATGGAGTCGTCGAACGCGTGATCGTAGGTTCCGCTCGAGTCGCGGCGGGCCAGAAGCAGCGTTTCGGCGGTGCGGGCCTGCTGCGCGAGGATCCTGCTCTCGGTGAGCGTCGCGAGTGGGCGGGCGCCCTGTTCGAGGGCTCGTTGCGTCGCACTCGACGATGCCAGCCCCGCGATGAGCAGCCAGCACAGCAGCACTCCCATCGCACCGATCGCGAGGAGCAATCCGAGGTTGAACGTGCGATGAGTCCTCCGGCTGACCAGCACGTGCGCGATGCACATGGCGGTGACGGTGAGGATCAGCAGCCCGATCGCCACCCACGGTGGTCGCACCGCCGCCCGCTGCGTGGATCCCACCGCGTCGACACCCTGGGTGTGGAGTTCCTGCGCGACCGGCAGCATCGTGTTCTGCATCAGGGCCGAGGCTTCGCTCAGATACGCCGACCCGACGGGATTTCCGGTGCGGTTCGCGGTGCGCGCCGTCTCGATCAGGCCCGCGTAGATCGGGAGGGTGCGGGCGATCTCCGCGACGTTCTGCGCCCCGAGCCGATCCTCCTCCGCCAATCCTGCCGCGGCGACCACGAGTTGCACCGACGCCTCGTCGATCGCCGCGTGGTACCGGTCGCGGACCGCGACCGGTTCGATGCCTCCGGCGATGAACCCGGTGGTGGCGGCGGCGTCGGCGACCGACAGGGCGCTGTAGAGATCCTGCGCTGCGTTCGCGAGCGGCTCGACGGTGGTGAGCAGCCGATCGTGGGTGGCCTTGCGACCGTTGACGGCCTGCGCGGAAACAGCCCCCGACGCGATGACGAGTGCGGCGAGGACGATCCCGAGCGCGACCAGCTTCGCGGGTGTGGAGCGCAGGACGTCGCGCCACCTGTCGGTGCGTTCGCCCCATCTGCCCGGATCCTCGGTAGTCTGGGCTGCACCCGAATCGGACACCGGTGGTGAGTTGTCGGACAGCGACGCGTGCACGTGCACCGCACACCCCTTTCGTCCGACACCGGTCTGTGGCGAGCATATAAGCAGGCCGAGCGACGGGGGTGGTCGTGCGCGGTCACGGCCGGTCGCGGCGGTGGCGGGCAGGCGCGACCGGGCAGGAAGGTGGATGCGATGCAAGGCGACGGGGACGGCTGGGCCACGGGACCCGACGGTGAACTCCGATGGGGTCGGCACGGTGCCGCCGGGTTGTTGCTGCGCGCGCCGCTCGCCGACGGCACCCCCGCGGTGTTGCTGCAGCACCGTGCGGCGTGGAGTCACCAGGGCGGTACCTGGGCGTTGCCGGGTGGTGCCCGCGACAGTCACGAGAGCACGGTGGACGCCGCCGTGCGTGAGGCCCACGAGGAAGCCGGGATCGACGTCGGTTCCGTGGCGGTCCGAGCGCAGCGGGTGACCTCCGGCGCGAGCAGTGGCTGGACGTACACCACGGTCGTCGCCGACGCCCCCGCACCGCTCGACACCACGCTGAACCAGGAGAGCACCGAACTGCGGTGGGTACCCGAGGACGACGTCGAGACGATGGCCCTGCACAGCGGGTTCGCGCAGTCCTGGCCGTCGCTGCGGACCCGGCCGGTGCGGATGCTGCTCGACACCGCGAACATCCTCGGATCCCGCGGACCGACCGGCTGGTGGCGCGACCGCCCCGGCGCGACCGCGACGCTCCTCGCCGAGATCGCCGGCGCGGTGCCGCGCACCGTCGAACTGCCCGACGACGTGTTCGGGTGGGTGTCGCGCGTCGAAGCGGTGCTGGAAGGGCGGGCCCGCACCGCGGTCGTCGACGACGCTCGGGTTCCGGTACACACCGCCGAGGGCAGCGGCGACGACGAACTCGCCCGCCTCGCCACCGTCACCGCGGTGGACGCGGATGTGACCGTCGTCGTCACCGCCGACCGCGGCCTGCGCGACCGGTTGCCGCGCGGCACCGTGGCGTTGTCGCCGTCGGCGGTGCTGGGCTGGCTGTGAACGCGGCGACGTTCCGTCGCGACTACTGCGAGGTTCCGTCGAGCGCCGCCGCGAGCGCTGCGGCGGCCGCGCGTGGATCCTCCGCCTTCGTGATGGCGCGGACCACCGCGATGCGACCCACTCCGGCCTCCACGAGTTGCGGCAGCCGCTCGAGGTCGACACCGCCGATCGCGAACCACGGGCGCCGCGGCCGCAGGCCGACGACCTCGCGGATCACCTCGAGCCCGTTGGCGGTGCGTCCCGGTTTCGTGGGGGTGTCCCACACCGGACCGGACGCGAAGTAGTCGACGCCCTCCTCGAGGTCCGCCAGGGCCGCCTGCCCACGGGTGGTGGTGGACCGACCGATGATCATCTCGTCACCGACGATCCGGCGGGCCTGCGCCACCGGGAGGTCACCCTGACCGAGGTGCAGGATGTCGGCGCCGGCCGTCAGTGCGAGGTCGGCGCGGTCGTTGACGGCGAGCAACGCACCGTGCCGGGCGCACGCGTCGGCGATCACCTCGAGCGCGGCGAGTTCGTCACGTGCCTCGATCCGGCCGAATTTCTTCTCACCGGCCGAATCCTTGTCGCGGAGCTGGACGATGTCGACGCCGCCCGCGAGTGCCTCTTCGACGAAACGCGCCAGGTCACCGGTGTCGCGCCGGGCGTCGGTGCACAGGTACAGGCGCGCGGTCGCGAGGCGCGCGCGAAGATCGGGACGGTTGCCGCGGTGGGAGCTCACGCACAAGACGGTAACCTTTCCGGAGAACATGACGACACGGGAGTCCCGAGGAACACGGGGCTGAGAGGGGGCCTGCCGGCCCCGACCGTTATGACCTGACCCGGATCATGCCGGCGCAGGGAGTGAGGTGGTTTTCGATGTCGACCCTGTCCGTTGTCGGAGGCGGAGTGATCGGGCTGTCCGTCGCGTGGCGGGCCGCCCACGCCGGTTGGACCGTCACGGTGCACGACCCGGACCCCGGTTCGGGTGCATCCTGGGTGGCCGGAGGGATGCTCGCGCCGCTGTCGGAGGGCTGGCCGGGGGAGGAGGACGTCCTCGCGTTCGGCGCGGCGTCCCTCGACCGTTGGCCCGGGTTCGCGCGGCACCTGCGGGACGCCACCGGCACGGACGTGTTCACCTCGACCGCGTCGATGACCGTTGCGCTCGACGCCGCCGACGCCGCGGACCTGCGGACGGTCGCCGACTGGGTGCGGGCGCAGGGGTACGAGATGCGGACACTCGGCCGCGCCGACATCCGGGACCTCGAACCCGCGCTGGGTCCCCGCATCCGATTCGGGTTGCTGGCCCCCACCGAACTGTCCGTCGACAACCGGGCGCTCGTCGACGCGCTGCGCCGCGCCGCGTCCGCGGCGGGTGTCCGGTTCGTCGCGGCACCCGTGCGGGACGTCGCGGAGCTGACCGACGACCGGGTCGTCCTCGCCGCGGGGTCGGCATCGGCGCGGCTGTGGCCGGGACTGCCCGTGCGTCCCGTCAAGGGAGAGGTCCTGCGGTTGCGGGTACGGCCCGGTGCCACCCCGCCGCCGCGGCACACCGTGCGCGCGAGTGTCCACGGGAGGCCCGCCTATCTGGTTCCGCGCGGTGACGGACTGGTCGTCGGTGCCACCCAGTACGAGGCCGCGGACACCGAGGTGACCGTCGCGGGGGTGCGCGACCTGATCGCCGACGCCGAGATCCTGCTGCCCACGATCGGCGAATACGCGTTGTACGAGGCGAGCGCGGGACTACGACCCATGAGCCCCGACAACCTGCCGTTGATCGGCCGATTGTCCGAGCGGGTGATCGTCGCGACGGGGCACGGCCGCAACGGCGTGCTGTTCACGCCGCTCACGGCCGACGCGGTCCTCGCCGAACTGGCCGACGATCCGATGCCCGAGGCGAAGCGCGCCGACCATCGACGATTCACGGAGGAGAAGCTGCGATGACCATTCCGGTGGCCGTCACCGTCAACGGTGAGGAGATGACGTTCGGGCGGGAGCCCGCAGTGAGCGACCTGATCGCCCGAATGGGGTTGCCCGACAAAGGTATCGCCGTCGCCGTCGACGGTGTGGTGTGCCCGCGCGGACGCTGGTCCGAGCCGGTCGCGCGCGGCGCGTCCGTCGAGATCCTCACGGCGGTGCAGGGTGGCTGAGCACGCGACCGCGGAGCGCACGCACCCCGGCGACGACCTGCCGGTCTTCACGATCGAGGGAAAGACCTTCGGGTCCCGGCTGATCACGGGCACCGGCGGCGCGGCGAACCTCGCCGTGCTCGAGGAGGCCCTCGTGGCGTCCGGCACCGAACTGACCACCGTCGCGATGCGCCGCGTCGACGCGACCTCCGGCACCGGCGTGCTGGACCTGCTGCGTCGACTCGGCATCGACCCGCTGCCCAACACCGCGGGCTGTCGCGGCGCGAAGGAAGCGGTGCTCACCGCGCAACTCGGCCGGGAAGCCCTCGAAACCGACTGGGTGAAACTCGAAGTCATCGCAGACGAACGGACCCTGCTGCCCGACGCCCTCGAACTGGTCGCGGCCGCCGAGCAACTCGTCGACGACGGATTCGTCGTCCTGCCGTACACCACAGACGACCCGGTCCTCGCGCGCCGGCTCGAGGACGTCGGCTGCGCCGCCGTCATGCCCCTCGGGTCACCGATCGGCACCGGACTCGGTGTCGCCAACCCCCACCACATCGAGATGATCGTCGAGTCCGCCGGAGTGCCGGTGATCCTCGACGCCGGCATCGGTACCGCCTCCGACGCGGCCCTCGCGATGGAACTGGGGTGCGACGCGGTGCTCCTCGCCACCGCCGTCACCCGCGCCGGGGATCCCGCGCTGATGGCGTCGGCGATGCGCCACGCCGTCGAAGCAGGATTCCGCGCGCGACATGCCGGACGCATCCCGAAACGCTTCTGGGCGCAGGCATCGTCGCCGCTCGAGCCGTAGCGCACGCTCGGATCACTGCGAGCAGGGCCGTTTTCCGGCAGGCTGTCACCCATGATCGAAGTGACCGGACTGACCAAGACCTACGGGTCCACGACCGCGGTCGACGACGTGACGTTCACGGTCCGCCCCGGCATCGTCACCGGATTCCTCGGCCCCAACGGTGCCGGGAAGTCCACGACGATGCGCATGATCCTCGGCCTCGACACCCCGACCGCGGGTACCGCGCTGATCGAGGGTAAGCGCTACCGGGAGTTGACCAGGCCGATGCGTACCGTCGGCGCACTGCTCGACGCGAAATGGGTGCACCCGAACCGCTCCGCCCGCGCGCACCTGCGGTGGCTCGCCGCATCGAACGGTCTGCCCGATTCGCGCGTCGACGAAGTGCTGCGGCAGGTCGGTCTGACCGAGGTCGCCGGGAAACGCGCCGGCGGATTCTCGCTCGGTATGTCGCAACGACTCGGCCTCGCCGGCGCGCTGCTCGGTGATCCGCGGGTGCTGCTGTTCGACGAACCCGTCAACGGCCTCGACCCCGAGGGCATCGTGTGGATCCGCCGGTTCATGCAGGCTCTCGCCGCGGAGGGCCGCACCGTTCTCGTGTCGAGTCACCTGCTGTCGGAGATGGCGCAGACCGCTGATCACCTCGTGGTCATCGGTCGCGGCAAGCTGATCGCCGACACCTCCGTGAAGGAGTTCGTGGACCGCGCCTCCGAAGACGTCGTGATGGTGCGCAGCCCCCAACTCGACGAGCTGCGCGCGGCGCTGACCGAACGTGGCCACACGGCCGTCGACGACGACGGTGCGTTGCGCGTGTCCGGTGCGACGACGGCGGAGGTCGGCGAGCTCGCCGCCGCCCGTTCGATCGTGCTGCACGAACTGGCCGGACGCAGCGCGTCGCTCGAGGACGCGTTCATGAAACTGACCGGCGGGGACGTCGAGTTCCACGGCACCGGTGTCGACGACATGATGAAGGGCGGACTGTGATGGCGTCGATCGCCTTGGAGACGATGCGTGCCGAACGCATCAAACTGACGTCGGTGCAGTCACCGTGGTGGTGTTTCGCGGTGATCGTCGCGCTGGGTCTCGGGTTCGCGGCGATGATCGGCGCGGTGGCCCGGTCGTCGATGTCCATCGATGATCCGGCGGGCAGGTTCCATCCGACGATCGACGCGGCAGTCGGTGGTGTCACCGGGTTCGGGGTCCTCGTCCTGATGATCCTGGCCGCGTTGTCGGTGACGAGCGAATACCGGTTCGGCGTCATCCGCACGACGTTCATCGCGATGCCGAACCGCCCGCTCGTGCTCACCGTCAAATCCGTGTTCATCGGTGTGCTCGGCGCGATCCTCACCGGTGTCGTGGGTCTGATCGCCGTGTACATCACGAAGGCGGTTGCGGGAGAGGAGGCCGGCGCACAGTTGGTGTTCGACGGGGATGCCGGGTGGCGGCCCGTCTACGGCATCCCGCTGTTCGCGTTCTTCGCGGTGGTCCTCGCCGTCGGGGTCGGGACGCTGCTGAGGCAGTCCGCCGGCACCATCGCGCTGCTGCTGTTGTGGCCGCTGCTCATCGAGTCGTTGTTCAATCTGTTCGGGTCCTTCGGGCGCGAAGTCATGCCGTTCCTGCCGTTCGCCAACGCGAACCACTTCCTCGGCATCGAACAGAGCGTGGACTTCCACTGGGGACCGTGGGGGTCCCTGGTGTACTTCGCCGTGTTCACGCTGGTCGTCTTCGGGATCTCGTTGCTGGTGGTCGACAGGCGCGACGCCTGATCCGCCGTTCCCGCGGACGGAATCGGCTCCCACCGCCGCAACAGCAGCCGCGGGAGCCGAACACGCCCGCGGGAACCGACCGCGGGCGTGGTGCGCGGGTACGCTCGGCGGATGGTGTGCACCGGGTGGGGACGGTTCGGATGCGTGATCGTGGCGGCGGTCGTGCTGGCGGGATGCTCGAGCGATCCCGAACCACCGCCACCGATCGATGCGCCGGCGCTCGCCGACGCGGTGACCGTCGACGCGGTCACGGCACACCTGGTGGAACTCGACCGTATCGCGGGCGAACACGACGGTAACCGGGCGCTCGGCACCTCCGGCTACGACGCGAGCGTCGACTACGTCGCCGGTGCGCTGCGCAACGCCGGATTCGACGTACGGACCCCGGAATTCGACGCCACCCTGTTCGGCGTCGAGGCGCAGTCGCTGACCGTCGACGGCGTCGACGTGCCGGTGCGTGCGTTGGGCCTGTCACCGAGCACAGGACCCGACGGGCTCACCGCACCCGTCGTGCGGGTTCCGCTCGACGACACACCCGGATGCGACGCGACCGACTACGACGACCTCGACGCCGCCGGCGCGATCGTGGTCGTCGACCGCGGCGTGTGCACGTTCGCGGTGAAGGAACAGGTCGCCGCGGACAGCGGTGCGGCAGCCCTGCTGGTGGTCAACAACGAGGACGGCCCGCTCGCCGGGGCCGCGTTGTCGGAGCAGACCGAACCGCGTATCCCGGTCGGCGGGGTGAGTGCGGCGGACGGGCAGCGGTTCGCGGTCGCGACCTCGGCCGCACTGACCCTCGACACGCGCACCGAACGACAGACCTCCCGCAACGTGATCGCGCAGACCACCACGGGATCCACCGACGACGTGGTGGTCGTCGGGGCACACCTCGACAGCGTGCCCGAGGGCCCGGGCATCAACGACAACGGCAGCGGTGTCGCGGCGGTTCTCGAAACCGCGCTGCAACTCGGTCCCGATCCGGCCGTGACGAACGCCGTGCGGTTCGCGTTCTGGGGAGCCGAGGAGGTCGGACTCGTGGGGTCGAGTCGTTACGTCGAATCGTTGTCACCGGAGGAACGCGACGCGATCGCCCTGTATCTGAACTTCGACATGCTCGGTTCCCCGAACCCCGGGTACCTGTTGTTCGACGGTGACGACTCCGACGGGGTCGGCGCCGGCCCGGGGCCGGAAGGGTCCGCGGGGATCGAACGCACATTCGCCGGATTCTTCGCGGGCCGGGGGATCGACGCGGGCGGAACCGATTTCGACGGTCGATCCGATTACGGTCCGTTCATCGCCGTCGGCATACCGGCCGGTGGTGTGTTCAGCGGAGCCGAGGAACCGAAGACCCCGGAGCAGGCCGGCGAGTGGGGCGGACACGCCGACGAGCCCTTCGACCCCAACTACCACGCACCCGAGGACGATCTCGCCAACATCGATCGCGAGGCGCTCGCGGTGAACGCGGCGGCCGTCGCGTACGGAACCGCGGTGTACGCGCTGTCGATCGAGGGTCCCGACGGCGTACCGAGCGGTGAGGTGCGCGCGCAGGCACGGGCGGAGTTCACCGAATAGCGGCGAAACGATTCAGGGTGCCTCGTGGAGGCGCCACATCGGGTTGACCGGACCGTGGCCGTGCCCGAGGTCGTACGACCACTCGAGGCAGCGGGTGACCCACTCCTTCGCGAACGCCACCGCGTCCGGCACCGACCGACCGTGCGCCAGCGCGGACGCGATCGCCGCGGCGAGGGTGTCGCCGCCGCCGTGATCGTTGCCGGTGTCGATCCGCGGGCTCGTGAATTCGAGGAAGCGATCGCCGTCGAACAGCAGGTCGGTGCTGTCCGCGGACGTCCGCAGATGCCCGCCCTTGACGATCGCCCATTGCGCACCGAGTGCGTGCAGGGCCTCGGCGCCGCGGCGCGCGGTCGCATCGTCGACCACGTCGATGCCGGTGATCAGACGGATCTCGTCGAGATTGGGGGTGACGACGGTGGCCTGCGGGATCAGGACCGTGCGGACCGCGTCGAGGGCCTCGGCGTGCAGGAGTGCGTCGCCGTGCATGGACGCGCAGACCGGGTCCACCACGAGAGGCACGGCGCGCCCCTTGCCGATCCCGACCTCGGCGCACACCGCGGCGACGGCCTCGATGATCTCGGTGGACGCCAGCATGCCCGTCTTGGCGGCCGACACGCCGATGTCGTCGACGACGCACCGCACCTGCGCGGCGACGGTGTCCGGCGGGATCTCGTGGAAGCCGGTGACGCCGACCGAGTTCTGCACCGTCACGGCCGCGACGGCGACGCAGGCGTGCACACCGCACAGCGCCATGGTGCGGGAATCGGCCTGGATTCCCGCGCCGCCGCCGGAATCGGTGCCGGCGATGGTCAGTGCGCGAACCGGGGTCTCCCCGCGCGGAGCCAAGGGCAGCAGTTTCACGGTGCAAGACCATACCGGGGTGTGCGCGGGCTCCGATCGGCAGTGGCGACGTCCTCCGAACGAAGGACAGGGGTGGCCGGGGAGCTTCTCCTCTAACGTGCACGGTGTACGTGTTCTATAGTGGCGTGCGTCACATCAGCACCACACCCCACCGGAGGCGTTCATGATCAACCTGTCGTCCGTCGAAGTGTCGGACAACGCCGATCAGAACCGGTTCGAGCTGCGACTCAACGGCGACCTCGTGGGGATACTCGGCTACTACGACACGGGGCGTCCCTCCGGTGTCCCGGCGGGCTCGCACCCTGTCGTCGACTTCCTCCACACCGTCATCGTCGAGGACTTCGGGCACCGGGGACTCGCCGGGGTGCTCGTCGGTGGTGCCCTGGACGAGGCGCGTCTGCGTGGCTGGCGGGTGCGGCCCGTGTGCACGTACGTGCAGCGGTTCCTCGCCGCGCATCCGGACTATCTCGACCTGACCGTGCCGCTCGAGGCGGTGCCCGACCGGTAGGGCTACACCGGTCGGTGCCCCGCACAGGATGAACCCTGCCCGAATCGCCCGGCTCGGATATCATCGGCCGCATCCGGAGGGGGGAACATGTCCGTCGCGTTCGTCGTGTGCTTCGTGGTGGGCCTCGTGGGCATCGTCGGCTCGCTCGTCGTCGGCGAACTCGGTGAGCTCACCGGTGGGGCGGGCGGTGACGGGATGCCGATTCTCGGGCCGACCACGATCGCGACCGCGCTCTTCGGGATCGGTGCAGGCGGGATGGTCGCAGCGGGTTTCGATCTCGGTGTGGTGTCGTCGCTCCTGGTGGCGGTGCTCGGAGGCGGTGTGCTCGTCTCGCTGACCCACGGTCTGCTGCTGCCCTATCTGCTTCGGCAGCAGGCCAATTCGCATGTGGGGCGCGACTCCTACATCGGTGCGCTGGGGACGGTCACCCTGGCCCTCGCCCACGGCGGATGGGGCGAGGTGTCGTTCACCGACGAGGACGGTGGCCGGGTCCGCGCCCGCGCCGTGACCGAGGAACCCCGGGATCTGCCGG
The DNA here is from genome assembly GCF_020515525.1 of Rhodococcus yananensis. Classification (GTDB taxonomy): domain Bacteria; phylum Actinomycetota; class Actinomycetes; order Mycobacteriales; family Mycobacteriaceae; genus Rhodococcus; species Rhodococcus yananensis. The sequence continues at coordinate 50,757 of NZ_JAIYEP010000017.1, read as the reverse complement.
TGGGCACCCGCGTGTACATCGCCGACGTCGACCCCGACTACGTGCACGTCGTCGCCGTGCCCGATGCCTCCGATCCGGATCTGCAAGTCCCCGAATCGAACTGAAACGAAGGTCGAGGAACGATGGTGTCGATCATTCTGGTGGCTGTGGCGGTGGCGCTCGTCGTCTTCGTCGTGCTGCCGCTCGTGTACGTCCGGAACTACATCAAGGTTCCGCCCAACGAGGTCGCGGTCTTCACCGGCCGCGGCAAGCCGAAGGTGGTCCGCGGCGGGGCCCGCTTCAAGATTCCGGGCCTCGAGCGCGTCGACATCATGTCGCTCGAACCGTTCGACGTGAACATCGGCCTCGAGAACGCGTTGTCCAACGACGGCGTGCCCGTCAACGTCGAAGCGGTCGGCCTGGTCCGCATCGGATCGAACGACGAGGCGGTGCAGACCGCCGTGCAGCGCTTCCTCACGTCCGATCTGCGGGCTCTGCGCGCGCAGATCAACGACATCCTCGCGGGCTCGCTGCGCGGCATCACCGCGACCATGACGGTCGAGGACCTCAACTCCAATCGTGATTCGCTGGCCCGCAGCGTCGTCGACGAGGCCGGTGGCGACCTCGCGCGGATCGGGATGGAGGTCGACGTCCTCAAGATCGCCGGGATCTCCGACTTCAACGGGTACCTCGAATCCCTCGGTCAGCGACGGATCGCCGAGGTCAAGCGCGACGCCGCGGTCGGCACCGCGGAGGCGGAACGCGATGCGCAGATCCGGTCGGCGAAGGCCCGTCAGGAAGGGTCGGTCGCCCAGGCCGAGGCCGACACCGCCATCGCCACGGCCAATCAGAAGCGCGACATCGAGCTCGCGCGGCTGCGCGCGCAGACCGAGGCGGAGAACGCCCAGGCAGACCAGGCCGGTCCGCTGGCGCAGGCGCAGGCCGAGAAGGCCGTCGGGATCGCGCGGGAAGAGGCCGAGGCCGCGCGGGTGCTCGCCCGTACCGAGGTCGAACGGCGTCGCGCCGAGCAGTCCCAGGCCGCCCTCGAAGCGGACGTGATCGCCCCCGCGGAAGCGGAGAAGCAGGCGTCCGTCGCCCGCGCCGAGGGGGAGCGGCAGTCGACGATCCTGCGGGCGCAGGCGCAGGCGGAGTCGGCACGGCAGACCGGTGCGTCCCAATCCGACGCGCGCAAGCTCGTCGCCGACGCGGTGCGTGCCGAGCAGCAGGCCGAGGCGGATGGACTTCGCGCACGTCTCGAGGCCGAGGCCGAGGCGCGCAAGGTGGCCGCCGATTCGTTGCGTGCGGAGCAGCAGGCGGAAGCGGACGGTCTGCGCGCGAGGCTCGAGGCGGAAGCGGACGGGTTGCGGGCCAAGCTGGAAGCGGAGGCGGACGGCAAGCAGAAGGTCGCCGAGGCGCTCAACGCCTACTCGCCGCAGGCCGCGCGGTTGCTCACGCTGCCGGACGTGCTCGCCGCGCTCGTCGATGCGACCGCAGCCGCGGCGAAACCGGTCGGCGACATCGATCGGATCTCGATCGTCGGTGGTTCGGACGCGGCGCAGAGCTCGCTCGGTTCGGTTCTCGGGATCAGCCCGCAGGTCGTCGCGGGAGTGATCGAGACCCTCGAATCCTCCGGTGTCGACGTCACCGGGATGTTGAATTCGCTGGGCGACCGCCGTGCCGAGCAGGCGCCGGACGTCGTGCGCGACCCCGCCGAGCACGGTGAGGCCCGGGTCGTCCACAACGGTGTCGACGTGGCGGGTCCGGCGGCAGAATTGTGAGCACTGCTCTTGCGTGAGACCTCCCAAGAGTGAACACTGATCTCTGAAGAGATCGACGCTCACTCTTGGGAGATTCCGGGATGACGCACGAGACCCGGCGGGGACGGATCGCCGCGGCGCAACTGACGGCGGCCGGTCTGCTCTTCGCGCTCTTTCCCCTCGTCCGGCCGTTCCCGTCGGCCGGGAGCGACACCCTCGCGCAGTTCACGGACACCCGGTGGATCGTGGCGCACCTCGCCGGTGCCGCAGCCTTCGTCCTCGTCGTGTTCGCATTCACCGCGCAGCGTGTCGCTCCGCGCGCCACCGCACTGCTCGGCGTCGGTGTCGCCCCGGTACTGCTCTACTTCGGTGCCGAGACGTTCGCGTTGCACGAACTCGGTGTTCTCGATTCCGCGACGGCCCTCGGCCTCGCCGAACGGATCCGCACCGGACAACCCCAGGCGACCCTGTTCGCGGTCGGGTTGCTGCTCGTCGCGGTCGGCGTGACCGCGGCGCTGCTCGTCGCGGTGCGTGCCGGACGCCTGTCGACGGCGCCGGCGGTCGTGCTGGCCGCGGGTTTTTTGCTGTACATTCCGCAGTTCTTCACGTCGCCGACCGTGCGGATCGCGCACGGGATCCTCGTTCTCGTCGGCTGCGTGTGGGTCGGCCTCCGCTTTGCGCGGCCGACGGAACCGGATGCGGCACCGGCGGAATCCTCCGGCCCGCCACCCTATTCGGACAGGTCGACGACGACGGGTGCATGATCGCTCGCACCCTTGCCCTTGCGTTCGTCCCGGTCGATCGACGCAGTGTCCACCCGCGCGGCGAAGGCGGGCGACCCGAGCACGAAGTCGATGCGCATCCCCTGCTTCTTCGGGAACCGCAACTGCGTGTAGTCCCAGTACGTGTACACGCCGGGCCCGGGGGCGTGCGGGCGCACCACGTCGACGAAACCGGCCTCGGTGAAGGCGTGGAACGCCTCCCGCTCGGGTGCCGACGTGTGGGTCTTCCCCTCGAAGAACGCCGGATCCCACACGTCGTCGTCGGTGGGGGCGACGTTCCAGTCGCCCACCAGCGCGATCGGACGATCGGGCTCGGCGGCGAGCCACTGCTGCGCATCGACACGCAGCTTCGCGAGCCAATCCAGCTTGTACGTGTAGTGCGGGTCGGTGAGCTCACGACCGTTCGGGACGTACAGGCTCCACACCCGCACGCCGCCGCAGGTCGCGCCGATCGCGCGGGCCTCGGTCGCCGGGGTCGCGTCGGGATCCTTCGTGAAGCCCGGCTGATCCTCGAACCCGACCTGGACGTCGTCGAGTCCGACGCGCGACGCGATCGCGACTCCGTTCCATTGGCTCAGGCCGACGTGCGCGATCTCGTAGCCGAGTTCCTCGAAGCGCGCGTACGGAAACTGCTCGTCCTTGCACTTGGTCTCCTGCATCGCGAGGACATCGGTGTCGGTTCGCTGCAGCCAGTCGACGATCCGGTCGGCACGGGCACGGACGGAGTTCACGTTCCAGGTAGCAAGGCGCACACGCCCACTGTAGGCGACCTATCCGACGGGTCCGGTCGCGTACCGACAGCGGTGGTGATCGACGAAGCCCAGTTCCCGGTACAGGCCTCGCGCGGCAAGGTTGTCCTCCTCGACCTGCACGTAGGTGTGCGTCGCACCGAGGTCCCGGCCCCACCGCAGCAATGATCCGCACAGCAGGGTCCCGACGCCGCGTCGTCGGTGTTCGTCGCCGACCCGCACCGCGGACAGCCCGACCCAGCGTCGGCCGTCGGGAGCGTCGGTGACCGCGGCCCGCGCGATCGCGAGGGGTGTCGCGCCGGGCGCACCGATGCGCCCGAATCCGACGGTGCCGCCGAGCACCGCCCGCAGCACGGCGGCGACGATCGGCTGATCACCTCCGGGGTGCAGCGTCAGCCATTCCGCGGACGGCGCCGCATCCACCACCACCGGGTCGGACGCCGGAGGCAGCGGCACGTTCTCGAGATCGGCGGCCATCACGAGCGTCGCGCCGCTCGTCTCCCAGCCGTCGGGAACGCGTCCGAGACGTTCGGGGATCTGCAGGGTCAGCGGTAGCGCCCGCTCGGCGAACCACTCGTGCAGTCGGTGGTGTGTCGACGGGTCGGTGACGTCGCCGACCTTGCCTCGTTCGCCGAGCGGCGCCGCCGAATTGGCGCGCCGCGTGTATCCGGCGCCCGCGCGGACGAACCAACCGTCGATCCACGCGCAGTCGATCCCGGGCCACGCCGCGGCCGCGGCGTGCTCGAGGGACCTGATCTCGGACGTGCGGATGGGGCGTGCCGCGATGGGTTTGAGCGCGACGACCGCGCCGGGCGACACCTGGACGAGTTGCTTGTCGGCGGTGCGCACCACGATCGCGGGTTCCAGCGCGACCAACTCGCCGATGACGTCGGTCATGGGGTGGCTGTAGCCGACGGGTAGCCGGTAGCGCAGGACGACGCGGGTGCCGAGCGGCACCGGTCCGTTCGCCGCGACCGGTCCGTCAGTCGTCATCGTCGTGACCGAACGGATCCTCGACCGATCCGGGCAGCCACGTGAGGCCCGGAACACCCCAGCCCGCGCGCTTGATGGTCTTCTTCGCGGCGCGCGCATTGCGACCGATGAGGACGTCGACGTAGAGGTAACCGTCGAGGTGCCCCACCTCGTGCTGCAGCATCCGCGCGAAGAATCCGTGTCCCTCGATCTCGACGGGTTCACCGTTCTCGTCGGTTCCGGTGACCTTCGCCCAGTCGGCGCGGCCGGTGGGGAAGTTCTCGCCCGGCACCGACAGGCAGCCCTCCAGGTCGTCGTCGGGGTCGGGCATCGTCTCGGGGATCGCCGACGTCTCGAGAACGGGGTTGATCACCACGCCTCGCCGACGAACCACGGTGCCGGAGGCATCGCGGTCGGGGCAGTCGTAGACGAACATGCGCTTGGCGAGACCGACCTGGTTCGCGGCCAGACCGACGCCGTTCGCCGCGTCCATCGTCTCGAACATGTCGGCGACGAGCTGCGCGAGTTCTGCGGGTGACTCGGTGACCGGCTCGGTGGGGTTGTGCAGTACGGGGTCGCCGACGATGACGATGGGAAGGATGGCCATGGTGCATCAGGATAGTGCGCCGGACACGGCCGCTCGTACGCCCCGCGTGTGTCGGGGGCCCGTGGTTCAATGACTGGCGGAAACACACAGGTGCCGTCACCTCGGACATGCGTCGACACGGGATACGCCATCGGATGCGAATCGACGCGGGACGCGATCCGACACCGTGGTGATCGACACAGTCGAGGAGTGAGATGGACAGCGCAGCAGCGCACGGCGCGGACCGGTCCGATACCGCCGCCACCGCGCAGCAGCACGACGACGAGGGCGGCCTGAGCCGCCGCGACCACGACGTGCTCGCTTTCGAACGCCAGTGGTGGAAGTACGCCGGCGCGAAGGAAGAGGCCATCAAGGAACTGTTCGGGCTCTCGGCGACCCGCTACTACCAGGTGCTCAACGCCCTGATCGACCGCCCCGAAGCGCTCGCCGCCGACCCGATGCTCGTCAAACGACTGCGCCGGTTGCGGGCCACCCGCCAGAAGGCGCGGGCCGCGCGCCGGCTCGGATTCGAAGCACCGCGTTAGCGCGGCGGCCACGGGGCGGTCCCCGGACGAACTATGGTCGGTGGGGTGAGCAGAACCGACGAGCACGTCAACCGGCATCCGAAGTCGTCGGGGCCGCCGCTCCGCGCGTTCGCGATGGTGCTGATCTCCCTCGCCATCCTGTTCGCGGGGCTCGGGTTCGCCTCGATGGGCGGATCCGACGAATCGGCGTCCGCCGCCGCGACGACGGACGCCTCGGGCACGGACGCCGCGGGCACGGATGTCACCGCGCAGGAGGCCGCCACGTCGTCCGTCGTCACCGCGCCTCGCGCGGCCACGACCACGACCGCGGCCGCCGCGACCACCACCGCGTCGGGGTCGGATTCGCTGATCGCCGGTGCGCCGGAGTCGGCCGCACCGGTGCGCATCTACAACAACAGCGAGATCGCCGGATTGGCGGCGCAGACCGCGAGTCTCCTCGAGGACGAGGGATTCGTGGTCTCCGAGACCGGCAACTACAGCGACGGCCTGTTGGCACAGACGTCGGTGTTCTACGGCACCGGAGCGTACGAGCAGGTGACGGCGGAGGCCGTCGCCGCTGCACTCGGTGTCACGGCGCAGCCGCGGTTCGACGGCATCGTCGACGCGGAGCCGGGAGTGATCGTCATCGTCACGTCGGGATGAGTCGTGCCTTCCGGGCGAATGCCGCGGGGACCGCGGAATCGGCCCGGTTATGATCGGGTGACTTTTCGGCACTTCGAAGGAGCGGTTTGATGGCCTCCAGTTCCACCCGTCGCATGACCTGGCGTGCCCTGGCCCCGATCGTCGCGATCGCAGCGGTGGGGCTGAGCGCGTGCTCGAACAACGAAGAACCCTCCACCACGCCGGGGACGACGCCGCCGGTGTGGACCGGTTCGCCCGCTCCGGAGGGCGATTCGCACGGCAGTGATTCGCACGGCACCGAGACCACCGACGGCGAGGCAACCGAATCGAACGGCTCCGGCACGTCCGGATCCGGAGGATCCCTCACCGCCGATCTCGAGACGGTCTCCGGTGCTTCCGCCGGCACCGTCACCTTCACCGAGGACGGCGACGCCGTGGAGGTGACCATCGCGGTGACCGGTCTCGACGCCGGATACGCCGGGGTGCACGTCCACGAGAACGCCGCGTGCGAACCGAACTCCGCCGCACCCACCGGTGGTGAGTCCGGCGCATTCCTGTCCGCCGGCGGACACCTGCAGGCGGGTGGGCACACCGGTGTCCCCGAGAGCGGCGACCTCGCCGTCGTCGTGGTCGGCCAGGACGGTGCCGCCACCGCCACAGTGACCACCACCGCGTTCACCCTCGCCGACCTCGAAGGCGAGGACGGCACCTCGGTCGTCGTGCACAAGGACGCCGAAGGCGAACGTGTCGCGTGCGGTGTGATCGGCTGATCGGCCTTCACCCCGCGGTAATTCCCCGCACAGGGCCCCGTCGTCCGGTACTCGGTCGGCGGGGCCCTGTGGTTGGATCGACGTGTGGCCGTCGACTTTCCGGGATCACCTCGCCCGACCATCGGGGTCGAGTGGGAGATCGCGCTCGTCGACAAGCGGACCCGCGATCTGTCGAACATCGCGTCGGTCGTGTTCGACGCCGTCGAGGTGCTCGCCGGTGAGACACCGCGACTGACCAAGGAGTTCCTGCGCAACACCGTCGAACTCGTCACGGATGTCCACGACACCGTCGCCGAGGCGGTCGATGATCTCTCCGAGTCCCTGGACCTGCTGCGGCGGGCCGCCGATCCGGTCGGGGTGGATCTGATGTGCGCGGGCACGCATCCGTTCGGGCAGTGGACCACGCAGGTGGTCACCCGCACACCCGAATACGACGAGATGATCGAACGTACCCGGTGGTGGGGTCGGCAGATGCTGATCTGGGGTGTGCACGTGCACGTCGGTGTGTCGTCGGCGGAGCGGGTCATCCCGATCCTCAACGCCATGCTCGTGAAATACCCGCATCTGCTGGCGCTCTCGGCGTCGTCGCCGATCTGGGCGGGGCTCGACACCGGCTACGCGAGCAACCGGGCATTGATGTTCCAGCAGTTGCCCACCGCCGGGCTGCCGTACCACTTCGCGGACTGGAGCCAGTACGAGCAGTTCATCGAGGACCAGTTGCGGTCGGGGGTGATCAGCCGGCCCGGCGGCATGCACTGGGACATCCGCCCCGCACCGAAATGGGGCACCCTCGAGGTGCGGGTCTTCGACGGGATCACCAACCGGGCCGAGCTCGCCGCGCTGGTCGCGCTCGTGCACTGCCTGGTCGTCCACTTCGACGAATGCCTCGACCGCGGTGAGGAACTGCCGATCCTGCAGCCGTGGCACGTCAAGGAGAACAAGTGGCGCGCCGCCCGCTACGGGTTGGACGCGGAGGTGATCCTCGATCCCGCGTGTCACGAACGGCTGGTCACCGACGATCTGCACGACCTTCTCGAGCAGTTGACTCCCACGGCGGTGCGGTTGGGGTGCGCCGACGAACTGGCCGCGGTCGCCGACATCCCCGTCCGGGGTGCGTCGTACCAGCGGCAGCGTTGCGTCGCCGACGCGACCGGAGGGGACCTGATCGCGGTCGTCGATTCGCTCGTGGACGAACTGAGAGCCTGACCGGCCGGCACGAAGCGTGGTGGAGCGGGGGGAGATCCACGCCGTGGGACCGGTCAGGGTCGGTCGCGACGGGCTTCGAGTTCCTCGTCGAGCAGACCGTCGCGACCGAGCTGCTCCCGGTACGCGATGCGGCCGATGCGGTGCGCGATCACCGGGGCGGTCAACACCATGAACATGCCGGCGAGCACCAGCATCCAGATGTCGAACGAACCCCACAGGTTGAGGATCGCGCCGCCGAGCACGAACAACAGACCGATCACCTGCGGTTTGGTCGCGGGGTGCATGCGGGCCAGGGTGTCGCGGAAACGGACGACACCGATCGCGGCGGTCACCGAGATGACCGCACCGATGAGGATCAGGACGTGGCCGACCCAGTCGAAGAAGATGCTCATTCCTCGTCACGCACCCGGAATCGGGCGACGGACACCGAACCGATGAACCCGACGAGTCCCAACGCCACCACCGCGGGCGCGATCGTCGTGTCGCGGGTGTAGACCATCCAGATCGTCAGGCCGCAGATGCCGAGGGCCAGGAGCGCATCGACACCCACCAGACGGTCGAGCGAGTTGGGACCGGCCAAGGTCCGGTACCCGATGAGCAGTGCCGACACGAACAGCAGAATGCCCGACACCGTGAGCATCACGGTCATGCCGCGTCCTCCGTTCCGCTCCGCCACGGGCTGGGCTGCCACTCCGAGTCCCGTTCGAACGTCTCGATGAGCAACCGCTCGATCAGCCGTGCCGACCGGTAGAAGTCGGAGACCGCCCGGTCGGTGCTGACGTCGAGCACGTGCAGGTACATGATCCGTCGTGTCTGGTCGATCTCGAGCACCATGGTGCCCGGGATGTTGTTCATGATGTCCGTCCACAGGGTGAGAACCAGATCGGACTTGATGGTCAACCGTACCCGCAGGACACCGGTGACCGGCGGCGGTGCGGGACGGATCGCGAGCCATGCCACCGCGATCGTCGACCGGATCGACTCGACGAAGATCACCACACCCAGACGCACCGCGGACAGCAGATGCACACGGCCCTCGACGGGAACCCGGGGCAGTGGCAGCAGCACCGAGATGAGAATCGACACGATGAGACCACCGACGACGTTGGCGATGCTGAACGTTCCCCACAGCATCACCCAGACGAACGTCATCCACGCGATCACCGACAGGCGCAGCAGGTTGGAGCGGTTGATCACGGTTCCTCCCCCAGCACGGCCTCGATGTACACGCTGCGGTCCTGCAGATTCGTGGCGGCCCGATCACTGATGTCGAGCAGTGGACCGGCGAACACGGTCATCGCGACACCGACCACCACGAGCCCGATGGTCGGGGCGAGCATCGCCACCGGCATCTTCCCGACGTCGGCGCGTTCCTCGAACGGGATGTCCGCTTCCGATTCGTCGATCAGCGCCGACGGCGCGATGTCGGCGAGTTCGCCCTCGGGTGCGTCGGCGCGGGCACGCCAGAACGCCTTGGTCCAGACCCGGGCCACGACGTAGAGGGTCAGCAAACTGGTGAGGGTACCGCCCGCGACGAGGATCCAGGCGAGCACCGAGCCGTCCGCCGCACCGGCCTGCAGCAACGCGATCTTGCCGATGAACCCGGAGAACGGGGGGATGCCACCGAGGTTCAGGGCGGGGACGAGGAAGAGGATCGCGAGCAGCGGACTCATCACCGCGAGGCTGCCGAGGCGGCGCAGCGACGCGGATCCCGCCTGGCGTTCGATCAGGCCGACGACCAGGAACAGGGCGGTCTGCACGAGGATGTGGTGCGCGACGTAGAAGACGGCACCGGCCAGTCCTTCCTGCGACGACAACGCGACACCGAACACCATGTACCCGATGTGGCTGACGAGGGTGAACGACAGCAGACGTTTGATGTCGTTCTGGGCGATCGCGCCGAGAATACCCACGAGCATCGTGAGCAGACCGGCGACGAGCAGCACGTCGTCGAGTTCCCCGCCGGGGAACAGCAGCGTGTGTGCGCGGATGATCGCGTACACGCCGACCTTCGTGAGCAGACCCGCGAACACCGCGGTGACCGGGGCGGGCGCCGTCGGATAGGAGTCGGGCAGCCACGACGACAGCGGGAACACCGCAGCCTTGATCCCGAACGCGACGAGCAGGACCCCGAAGATGGCGGCTCGGGTGCCGGGTTCGACATCGTCGAGGCGCAACGCCATCTGCGCGAGGTTCAGGGTGCCGGTCGCGGCGTACGCGAACGCCATCCCGATGAGGAACACCATCGACGAGACCATCGACACCATGACGTACGAGACGCCGGCACGGACCCGGTCGGCGCTCGCCCCGAGCGTCAACAGGACGAACGACGCCGCGAGCAGTACCTCGAACCCGACGAACAGGTTGAACAGGTCGCCGGCGAGGAACGCGATGTTGACGCCCGCGGTCAGAGCCAGATAGGTCGGCACGAAGATCGACACGGGCTGCTGCTCGTTGCCGTCGTGGACACCCTGTCCGATCGCGAACAGCATGACGGCGAGCAGCACGATCGCGGAGACGACGAGCATCAGCGCGGCCAGCCGGTCCGCGACCAGGGAGATACCGATCGGGGCTTCCCAACCACCGACCTGCACGACCTGGATACCGGTGTCGTCGGCGATGTACAGCAGCAGGACCGACACGACCAGCGAGATCGTGAGCGCCACGATCGACACGGCGCGCTGTGCACGGGGGCGACGGCCCAGGACGAGGGTGACGGCGGCCGCCAGGAGCGGTACGAGGATGGGCAGCGGGATGAGGGCGGACGCGTCGAAGCTCATCGTTTCCCTCCCTTCCCGTCGTCACCCGTGTCGTCGCCGGGATCGTCGTCGTCTCGGGTCCCGTGCGTTCCGCCGGTTCCGGTCCCGCCGTGTGCCTCGTCGTAGGCGGAGTCGTCGGGGTCGTCGAAGTCGCCGTCGTGCAGGTCCTCGTACGCCTCGATGTCCTCGATGTTGGTGAGTGCGTCGAGGGGGATCGGGTTGCCTTCGGAGTCGAACGCGTCGCCGCTCTTGCTCGGTTCACCGGTGAGCGGGTCGTCGGACCTGTCGCGGTCGGGTGCGTCCGCAGGCGACCGCCGACGCGAAACCATGGTGTCCTCGGGGTCGTTCTCGACTTCGTCGCGGGCACGGATGGCGTAGGACCGGTACGTCAGCGCCAGCACGAATGCCGCGACTCCCATCGTGATGACGATGGAGGTCAGCACCATGGCCTGCGCCAACGGATCGGCCATCGAATCCCGCTCGACGTTGTCGAACCCGATGATCGGGGGGTCGCCTGCCGCGCCCGCCAGCGTGATGATCAGCAGGTTGACGCCGTTGCCGACGAGGAGCAGACCGAGCAGCATCTTGATGATGCTGCGTTCGAGCAGCAGGTACACGCCGCACGCCACGAGCACGCCGACGATCACGACGAGGGTGAGGTTCGTGGTCATCGGGCCTCACCCACGATCTCGGCGTCGAGTCGGGCACCGAGGCTGCGGAGCACGTCGAGGACCAGCCCCACCACGATCAGGTACACACCCAGGTCGAAGAACAGCGCGGTGACGAGCTTGATGTGCCCGATCAGCGGCAACGTCACCTCGATCACCGCCGACGACAACGCCGGTGCACCGAGCAACAGCGACACCAGGGCGGTGCCGGATGCCAGGATCAACCCCAGGCCGAGGATCTTGCCCGCGTCGATGGGAACCGCCTCTCCGAGTTCGTAGCGCCCACCGGCCAGGTAGCGCAGGACCAGGGCGAGCCCGGCGACGAGACCGCCGGAGAACCCACCGCCGGGGGCGTTGTGGCCGGAGAAGAAGAAGTACACCGACAGCACCATCAGCGTGGGGAACACCAGGCGGGTGGTCACCTCGAGGATCAGCGACCGGTACTTCGGGTCGATCAGATCGCCGCCGCGCAGCCACGTGACCTCGGAGTTCCCCGGGCTGGAGTGCATCTGCGCGGCGGGCGCGTCGGAGACCCGCGGGGCCGTGCCGAAGCGGCGGGTGCGGAACACGAGGCTCGCGACGCCGGTCGCCGCGACGAGCAGAACCGAGATCTCGCCGAGGGTGTCCCAGGCGCGGATGTCGACGAGCAGCACGTTCACGACGTTCTTGCCGTGCCCGAGTTCGTAGGCGGCCTCGGGAAGCAGAAGGGAGATCGGATCGGCGGTGCGCGCGGCCACCGCGAACGCTCCGACGGCGGCGACCATCGACCCGGCCACGATCCCGAGCAGGGCGCGCGGCAGCTTCCTGCCGGTCTCTGCCTGCGGGTCCGTCTCGGGTGGCAGTTTGCGCAGCACCAGCACGAACATCACGAGGGTGACGGTTTCGACGAGGAACTGGGTGAGTGCCAGGTCGGGGGCGCCCTGGAACGCGAAGAGCACACCGAGTCCGTATCCGGTCACGCCGACGAGCAGTACACCGGCGAGCCGGTTGCGCATCAGGGTCGCGGCGAGGCCCGCCGAGATCATGATGACCGCGATCGCGGCCTGCCACGGTGTGTCCCAGGCGCGGACGCCCGGCTCGGTCGTTCCCGTCCCGAACACGATCAACAGCACCGTCGGCAGGACGGTGAGGGTGACCAGGATGACGGCCTGCGTCAGCGGCAGCGAACCGCGCTGGATGAAGGCGGTGAGCCGCAGCGACAACTCGTCCATGCCGCGCAGCGTCGCGTCGTAGATCCGGTCGGCGTTGCCGAGCGGAGGATGCTCGAACCGCAACCGCGCGACGGTGCGGTGCGCCAGGTACAGGGCGGTACCACCGGCGATCACCAGCATCGTCAGATAGAGCGGCATCGTGAACCCGTGCCACAACGCCAGGTGGTACGGCTCCGCCAGCGACGCGGGCAGGGTGTCCGCGTACGGGGCGACGAGATGATCGATCCACGGTGCGGCGAGACCCGCCGCGAGACCACCGAACGCCAGCAGCGTCGGTGCCGACAGCAGCAACGCGCCCGGCGCGTGCAGGTTCTGCACGGCGGGGCTGGGCTTCTTGAGCTGCTTGCGTCCGAACGCGCCCCAGATGAACCGGATGCTGTAGGCGAGCGTGAGGATCGATCCCACGACCATGCCGGTGAGGATCGCGGTGCTCGCCCACTCCGGGATGGGCGCGGCGACCAGCGCCGATTCGAGGGCGGCCTCCTTGCCGACGAACCCGAGGAGCGGAGGCAGACCCGCCATGCTCGCCGCGGCCAGCACCGCCAGCAACGCGAGGTACGGGGTGCGTCGGCCCAGGTGCGCGAGCTTGCGGATGTCGCGGGTGCCGGTGGAGTGATCGATGATGCCGACCACCATGAACAGGCACGCCTTGAACATGCCGTGCGCCAGCACCATCGTCATGCCCGCCAGCGCGGCCTCACGCGTGCCGATGCCGACGAGCGCGATGAGGAAACCCAGCTGGCTGACGGTGCCGAACGCGAGGATGAGCTTCAGGTCGAATGCCCGGAATGCCCGCCAGCCGGCGAGAACCATCGAGACGAGGCCCAAGGTGATGACGATCGGCCGCCACGGTGCGGCGTCGGCGAAGGCGGGCGCCAACCGCGCCACCAGGTAGATGCCGGCCTTGACCATGGCTGCGGCATGCAGATAGCCGGACACCGGGGTGGGTGCGGCCATCGCGCCGGGCAACCAGAAGTGCAGCGGCACCACCGCCGATTTCGACAATGCACCGATGAGCACCAGCACGATTCCGACCCCGGCGAGCCAGCCGTCGGGTGCGGCGGCGAGGACCGCCGACAGGTTGTAGCTGCCGGTGAGTTCGCCGAGGATGATGATGCCGACGAGCATCGCCAGGCCACCGGCGGTGGTCACGAGCAGCGCCTGGGTCGCGGCCCGGCGACTCGACGCGCGTTCGGCGTAGTGGCCGACGAGCAGGAACGACAGGATCGTCGTCAGTTCCCAGAAGCTGTACAGGACCAGCATGTTGTCGCTGGTGACGAGGCCGAACATCGCGCCGGCGAAAGCGACCATCTCGGCGGCGAAGATGCCGAGCCGCGGTTCGTCGTTCTCGAAGTAGCGGGCGCAGTAGATCAGGATCAGCGCGCCGATGCCCAGGACGAGCAGGCACATGATCGCGGCGAGCGAATCGAACCGCATGTCGATGTCCATCGACAGCATCGACGCCCACGTGATGTGCAGGTGCTGTTCGGTGCCCCAGTTGGCGATGACCCAACCGAGGCTGCCGAGCGGTACCAGCGACAGCAGCAGGAATGCGTTTCTCCCCATGACTCCGACCAAGGGCGGCGCCAACAGGGCAGCCACCGCGTGAGCGATGAGTATGGTGAGCAAAAGGCACTCCGTCGGGGTCGGGCCGTGCGGCGGCGTGGAACGGTCCCGGCTGCCGTCGTCCTGTGCACAGTCGTCGCGTCCGCAGCCGCACGGGCAACGTCACTCCTGGCTGTAACAGGTCTGCCAATGCACGCGGCACACAGCCGAAACGTGGGACGCCCCGACACGCTCGCCGTTCGCCGACACTGGGCAAACCGGATGGAGCCCATCCTAACGGGAGTCTTCGCAGCGTTGCGAATCGGGGTGTGCGAGATCTCCTCTCAGCGCACCTGCCACGCACACACCGCGGCGGTCGCGGCCAACGCGATCGCCGAGCCCTGCGGGTTGCCCGGAACCAGCCAGACCGCGCCGATCACCGCGGTCGCCGGCACCGGCAGCGCCATCCCGAGCGCGGCCACCGTCGCGGACCCGGGCAGCGATGCGGCCAGTGCGAGTGCGCACCCCGCTGCGACGAGCGCCACTCGCACCGGCAACGGAACCGCGTCGGCGAACGCCGGCCACAGCACCGCCGCGGCCGACACCGCGAACGCCACCACGAGACCCGCCGCGGGATACGGCGCGTACGGTGCCGCCCACGCGCCCACCGCGACCGCGGTGACGGCCACGACGTGGGTCCACCACGGCGCACCACCGACAACCTCGATCAGCACGGGATAGGCCGCGGCGACCGCGCCGGTGACGGCGAGCACGAACCGGTCGTCCCCGGAGGGAACCTGCCGCGCGACGAGTTCGGCGCCGATCACCGACGCCACGAGCACACCCACCGCGATCGGCCACAGCCAGGGGCCGTCCGGGCCGTGGTCGGTCAGCAGATCGCCGAGGAGACGGTATCCGGCGACCAGGACGACCGCCGCGATCGCCGCGACGACGAGGACCTGCGGGTCGACGCGGCCCCCGCGACCACCCGTCGGGACGGTCACCGCCGACCCGACCGTCGCGATCAGGGCGATCGCGAGGAGCCACTGGGTGACGGTCCACGGCACCGCCGCGGTGGGCATCGCCATGCCCACCGCCGGCGCGGTGAGCAACCCGGCCCACCCGCCGGCGACCAGGGCACCCGGCCCGCCGGGAGTCGACCACGCACCGCTGACGGCCGCCCCGAGCAGCACCCCGGTGGTCGCGGCGGTGACCAGGCCCACCGCGGTGAGCCCGTCGGCGGTGGTGTTGGAGGCCACCAGGTACCGGACGGAACCGAGCACCACGATCGCGCCGGACGCGAGCATCCACGCGGTCCGCGCCGACCCGGACCGTTGCAGTCCCGCCGCCGCGACGATCGCCAGCAGGGCTGCGACGAGAGTGGTGTAGTCGCTGCGGGTCCCCACCGGCAGCACCGACTCGCCGATGACGAGGACGTACACCGCGACGGCAGGGGCGGCCGCGGACGCCACCACCGCCGCCGGTGCAGCGATCCGCACGGACACGGGCGCGGCCGACACGTCAGCGCCCGTCCGCGTAGGCGCGCAGGTGTTCGACCTGCACCGGGTCGAGGGACGGCCGCACCGCTGCGCGTGCCGCCGCGACATCCTCGGCGGTCACCGCGGCAGCGTCGACGTTGCGCCGCATCGCCGCCAGTGCCGCCTCCCGCAGCAACGCGGCGCAATCCGCCGCCGAATACCCGTCGAGGTCGTCGGCGAGTGCCGCCAGGTCGACGTCGTCGGCCAGCGGAACCGATCGGCCCGAGGTCCGCAGGATCTCGGCGCGGGCGGCGGAGTCCGGTGGGGGAACGAACACGAGTCGCTCGAGCCGACCCGGCCGCAGCAGCGCCGGATCGATCAGATCGGGCCGGTTCGTGGCGCCCACCACCACGACGTCGCGCAACGGCTCGACCCCGTCGAGTTCGGTGAGCAGCGCCGCGACCACCCGATCTGCGACCCCCGAGTCGGAACTCTGCCCGCGGCGCGGGGCGAGCGCGTCGACCTCGTCGAGGAACACCAGCGACGGCGCCGAGTCGCGGGCCCGCTGGAACAGTTCCCGCACGGCCTTCTCGGAGGCGCCCACCCACTTGTCCATCAACTCGGCGCCCTTCACTGCGTGGACGCTCAACCGGCCGGTGCTCGCCAGCGCCCGCACCAGGAACGTCTTGCCGCACCCGGGCGGTCCGTACAGGAGCACCCCGCGCGGAGGCTGCACCCCGAGCCGTGCGAACGAATCGGGATGCTGCAGCGGCCACAGCACCGCCTCGGTGAGGGCCTGCTTGGTCTCGACCATGTCGCCGACGTCGTTGAGGCTCACACTGCCGATGGCCAGCTCCTCGGTGCCGGAACGCGACAGGGGCCGGATCACCTCGAGTGCGCCGAGGAGGTCCTCCTGGGTCAGGGTCGGTTCCTCGTCGTCGCGGCTCGCGCGGGACGCCGCCCGCAACGCCGCCTCCCGGCACAGGGCGGCGAGGTCGGCGACGACGAACCCGGGGGTGCGGTCGGCGACGGCCGCGATGTCGAGGTCGACCGCCGGCACCGACCTCAGCAGCACCTCGAGTTGCGCTCGCCGGACCGCGCCGTCCGGCAACGGCAGGGACAGCTCACGATCGCAGACCTCGGGGGTGCGCACCCGCGCGTCGAGCCCGTCCGGCACCGCGGTGGTCGCGACGAGCGCCGCGCCGTCGGTGTCCACGACGCGCCGCAGTTGTTCGAGGATCAGCGTCGCGACGGGCTCGGGTTCCGCCGGAAGCACGGCGTCGATGTCGGTGAGCAGCAGGATCCCGCCGTCCCGGACGGCGTCGACGGCGGCGGTGACCTGCCGCAGTCGGTCCTCGGCGGCGAGCGCGCCGATACCCGGGCCGTCGAGCGCCACGACGCGCCGGTCGGCGAGGACGGCCCGCGCGAACGCGGACTTACCGACCCCGGCGGGGCCGGTGACGAGGACGCCGAGGTGGGGGGACGCGCCGAGGGTGCGCAGCAGTTCGGGTTCGTCGAGCGACAGTTTCACCCATTCGGTGAGTTTGTCGATCTGCGGTTGCACACCCACGAGGTCCTCGACGGGCAGTGGCGGTGTGTCCGCGGTGTGGGTCTCCGGCGGCGCGACGGTCGGTCCGGCAGCGGCGGGCATCGCCGGTGCGGACGTCCCGTTGCGCCACGTCACCGCCGTGTTCGGTTGCACGCTCACCGGGCCGGAGGGGTCGGTGACCGTGACGGTGAGCAGTTCGCTGGTCCACGCGATCCCGAACGTGCGCGACAGTGCGCGTGTCGTGTCGGCGCTGCTGGTGCCGGGCCCCAGATCGCGGGGGAGGAGGGAGACGGCGTCACCGTCGGTGACGACCTTGCCGAGCAGCGCCTGCCGCAGGGTGGTGTCGGGGATGGACCGGCTCGCGAGGGTCGATCCGGTGACGATCACCGACCTCGCACCGTGGACGAGGACGGGGGCGACGACGACGGTGGCGTTCTCACGCAATCCGGTGTTGGAGAGGGTGACGTCGTCGAGGAGGATCGTCCCGGTGGGTGTACCCGCGGGGGCCTGCGCGACCACCGACGCGGTGCGGCGCGCTCCGATCAGTGCCACGGCGTCCCATTCGCGGAGCCCGAGGGCGGTGAGCACCTCGGGGTGGACGCGGACGACTCCGCGCCGGGCGTCGGCGGCGGATGTGTTGAGCCGGATGGTCAGGGTCAGGTGTGGGGCCGTCACCCGCACGAGCCTAGATCGAGGTGCCGACCGGGTCGGGTACCGACATCGGTGGTTCGGTCGGGTACCGATGCCGGTGGGCTCCGTGCTCTGCGGTCACCGGCGGGGTCGGCGCAACCCGAGACGCGCGGACGACCGGGCCGTGGCGTTGAGCACCCGGCGGCCGGTGACCCGTCGCGGGGTCGCGGCGCGGGATTCGGCGCGGATCGCGCGGCGCTCCGACGGTTTGATGTCCCAGGTCTCCGGACGTGCGGCCACCCAGCGTTTCGAGTGGATCGCGAACGGGATGTGTACGAGGTACACGCCGACGAGGACGAGCATCAGGATGAACGGGTACGTGACGAGTGCGGCGGCGGCCGCGGCGACGGCGCACAGCAGGACGATCGCCATGCGCGGCGGGACCTGCACGGACTTCATCGCGAGCGTGGGGATGCGGCTGATGATCAGCCCGCCGGAGAACAGGGTCCAGACCACGACCACGGGGAACGAGCTCCACCAGCCGTCGCCCCACTGGATGTACGCGGCGACGGGGGCGAGCGCGACGACGGCGCCGGCCGGTGAGGGAACACCGACGAAGTACTCGCGCGCGTAGGCGGGCACGGTGTCGTCCTCGAGGAGTGTGTTGAACCGGGCGAGGCGCAGCACGATGCTCACCGCATACAGCAGCGCGACGATCCACCCGAAGGCGCTGCCGTCGAGCAGGGTGACGTAGAGGACGAGGGCGGGTGCGACACCGAACGCGACGGCATCGGAGAGCGAGTCGAGTTCGGCGCCGATCTTGCTGGTCGCGTCGAGCAGTCGCGCGATCCGTCCGTCGAGCGAATCCAGGACGGCGGCGGCGCCGACCATGCCGAGTGCGATGTCGAGCCGTCCGTCGAGCGCGAACTTCACGGCGGACAGGCCCGCGGACAACGCCATGATCGTGATGACGCTGGGGAGCAGACGCACCGCGTGCGGGCGTGTCCGGGCCTGTCCGACCTGTGCTCCCGCGGGGGTTCTTCGGGAGATCACGGCTCGACGGCGGGCAGGTGGGCGATGACGGTTTCCGCGCCGATCGTGCGTTGCCCGCGTTCGACGAGCAGGGTGCTGCCGGCGGGGAAGTACGTGTCGACACGGGATCCGAAGCGGATCAGCCCGTAGGTGTCGCCGATGGGGAGGGTGTCGCCGACCCGCGCATCGCACACGATGCGACGCGCGAGCAACCCGGCGATCTGGACGACCGCCACCCGGTGACCGGCGGCGGTCTGCAGGAGCATGCTGGTGCGTTCGTTGACGTCGCTGGCGTCGGCGAGGTCGGCGGAGAGGAATTTGCCGGGTGTGTGCACGACCTCCCGGACGATGCCGCCGACGGGGCTGCGCTGGACGTGCACGTCGAGGACGGACAGGAAGATGCTCACCCGCGGGACGGGTTCGGCGCCGAGACCGAGTTCGGCGGGTGGGACGGCGCTGTCGACGAGCGCGACCTCGCCGTCCGCCGGTGCCACGGCGATACCCAGCCGGTTCGGGGGTACGCGGTGGGGATGGCGGAAGAAGCCGGCGGTCGCGGCCGCCGCCACGAGGCCGGTGCGGCGCAGCCACGGGCGTCGCCACGCGAGTGCCGACATCAGCAGGGGAGCCGCGACGAAGGGCACCCCGGCCGGATGCAGGGGCGGAACGGCTTTCCGGACCAGGTCGACGATATGGGCTGCGCCGCTGGTCGGTGGTGCACCGGCGGGGGTGGGCTTACGTGCCACGGCTCCTCATCATTCACGCTCGTGATCGCCCGGTCGGGCCCGTCCCGTGGGCGTTCACAGCGTACGGGAACCGGACCGGGAACGGTCACGCGGAGGTGCGGGCCTCCGCCTCGTTCCGGATCCGGGCGAGTGTCGAGTTCATTCCGATGACCATGTCGTCGTCGAAACGGTCGGCGCCACCGAGGACCTTGTCGATGAGGATCCGCGAGATCTTGCTGGTGCCGTTCGGGGCCTCGCGGCGCTGCACGATGCGCGTGCCGGTCTCGGTGGGTTCGAGGAGGAACGACCACACGGAGCCGTTCTCGTTGACCCGGAAGCGCAGTTCGCGGTGCGGATCGAATGCGATGACCTTCGAGGTGGTCGGCCACACGAGCAGACCCTTGCGGTTGATGTTGATCGTCGTGGTGCCCTTCGCGACCGGGCCGCCGCGGATGATCATCTTCCGGCACTGTGGGCTCCATTCGCCCATCCGCTGGAGATCGGAGACCACCGCCCACACGTGGTGCGGCGGCGCGGCGACGTCGATGGTGGCTTCGAGGGTCTTCGACACGGTCACTCCCGGGTGTGCGGTACCGACATGTATCTGGTACTCGTGGTTACAAAAAATTTGCGTCTTCGATCGTAGCGGACCGGGTGGCCGCCGTCACCGGGTCGACCGCAGGAACGCCCCCAGGTCGACCAGTCCGTCCGGTGTCGCCGGCAGATACTCGGTGAGTACGCGCGACCGCACCACGAACGCGCACCACTGGCCGCGCGAGAGTGCCACGTTCAATCGGTTGCGCGACAGCAGGAACGCCATGCCCCTCGGAATGTCCTCGATCGCCGACGCCGTCATCGACACCAGCACCACAGCGGCCTGCCGTCCCTGGAACCTGTCGACCGTACCGACCTCGATCCGGTCGAACCCCGCCGCCGCGAGCCCGTCACGCAGTGCCGCGACCTGCGCGTTGTAGGGGGCGACGACGAGTACATCCCGTTGATCCAACGGCCGTGGCGCGGCGTCGGCGCCGTCCCGCCAGGGCCTTCCGAGCAGCCCCGCGATCTGCTGCACCACCACGTCCCGTTCCTCGGGCGAGGACGTCGCGTTGCCGACGTGGTCGACGACGATCGTGTGCACACCCGGCGCGACACCCTCGAGCGACCGGGCCGTCGTGCGCTCGACCTGCGACAGCAGGCGGCCCTCGTACGACAGATCCGACACCCGAGCGCACAGTTCCGGGTGCATCCGCCACGTGCGGGAGAGGAAGAAGCCGCGGTCGGCGGGGAGGGCGCCGTGCCCCTCGGTGAGCCGGCCCAGCGCCGACTCGTCGCACGGCTCCGGGTGGACCCCCTGGGCGACCTGTGGCAGTTGCCGGGGATCGCCCAGCAACAGTAGTCGTCGGGCACACGTCGCGACGGCCACCGTGTTCGCGATGCTGAACTGACCGGCCTCGTCGATCACCAGCAGATCCAGCTCACCCGGCGCGATGCAGTCGGTGTTCGTGAAGTCCCAGGCGGTGCCGCCGACGACACACCCGCCCTCGAGTCCGGCGGCGTATCCCGCGAGGGCGCGCGTGTCCTTGAACGCCCGCCACTCCGGTGCGGTCGACCGGACCTTGGCCTTCCCGATCCGCTCTGCGGGCACCTGCTGGTCGCAGATGCCGTCCAACATGTTCTCCACCACCGAATGGGACTGGCCGACGACCCCCACCCGCCAGCCGTGCTCGTTCACCAGGGTCGCGACCACCCGCGACCCCGTGAACGTCTTGCCGGTGCCCGGAGGTCCTTGCACCGCGACGTACGAGTCGTCGAGATCGAGCAGTGCCGCGGTGATCGCCTCGGCCGCGTCGCCGTCGGTCACGGCGGGCAGCCCGGCACCGGAGACCGTCCGCGGCGGGACCCGGCGCAGCACGTCGATCGCCGCGGAGCGCGGTAACCCGGGCAACGCGCCGCAGGCCGATTCGGCGGCCGACGCGATCGCCCGTTCGATGCTCGCCGTCGCCGGTGGCGGAGCCGGCGCCACCGCGGACGGCAGAGTGGCGTACTCGTCCTCCGTCTGCAACATCTCCTCGATCACCAGCACGTCGTGGAAGCCGTTGCCCGTCCGCCGTTCGAGTACCGTGCCGTTCGACCAGCCCCGCGTCCACGGGCCGCCGTCCGGGAGGCCGACAGGTGGCGGCGCCTCGTACAGCAACAGCACCTTGTCGCCCGCACGCACCGTACTGCCCGTGGCGACGTCCCCGGTCAGCGCCACGTGTCGGCGCGGCTTCCGTTTGCGCGGTGGCAGGTGCCAGTCCGCGTCCACGGTCACCGACGTGGCGACCAGGGTGTCGCGGGTGTCGGCCCATTCGTCCGAGGGTTGCGACAATCGATCGAAATGCGCCCACCAGAACGGTTTCCGCTCACGACGGTGATAGCCGACGGCCGCCGCGAGCACCGCGGCGGCGTGCCGGTCGGGGTCGCGGTCGCCGCGCCGGCCCGCGAACTCCATCAGCTTCGTCTCCGCGGGGTGCGGCGCGGTGTCGATGTCGTCGTGTCCGGGTCCGCCCTGTCCGGGACCGTCCCGCTCGGCGTCGCCCGAGGCGCTGCCGAGCAGCGCGACCCCGTGCTCGCCGGCCCGCTCCAGAAGCCAGTCGCGCAGCCGTAGCGTCGAGACGCAGTCCGCCTCGTTGTACTCGGCGATCGATGCGAGCAACGCCGCCGCGTCGGCGTGCCGCCCGTCGTCGCGCAGAGCGCAGTAGGTGGCGTAGGCGACCACCGATTCGCCTCCGTCGGCGACGTCGCCGACGCGCGCGGGCATGTACAACGGTTCGAGTTTCTTGATGCTGTAGGACGGCGTGCCCGCCCGTAGTGCCCCCCGCACGATCGGATACAGGTCGATCAGCACTCCGTCGCGGAGCAGGTCGTCGACCTGGTCCTCACCCGCACCGTGCCTGCCCGCCAACCGAAGCAACGCCGATTTCTCGTATGCTGCATAGTGATACACGTGCATCGCGGGGAACCTGTGGCGGCGCTCGGTGAGGTACGCGAGGAAATCGACGAGTGCCTGCTTCTCCTCCGTCCGCGAGTGTGCCCAGAACGGCCGGAACCGCGGTCCACCCGGACCGTCGGTCTCCACGACCCCGAACAGGTACTCGAGCCCCCGATCGGCCCCACCGTCCGCGCACCACAACGGGTCACCTTCGAAATCGAAGAAGATGTCGCCCTCGTCGGGGTGCGGTAGCGCACCGAGTGTGCCCGGTTCGAACACGTCCACGACCGGGGTGCCCGAGCGCTCCTGTTCGAGTTGCACCTGCGCCTGTGCGCGTACGGCGGCGAGGGTCCGCGCCGACATCCCGGGGACCGGGTCGTCGCGGTCGGCGAGCGCGTCGATGGTGCAGACGCCCGCGGCGATCAGACGCGCCCGCTGCGTCGAACGCATCCCCGCCACGAGCAGCAGATCGCGGTGCGCGGCCACCTGCGGGGTGCAGGCGTCGCACCGGCCGCACGCAGTGTGCCGGGAATCCCCCCACCGCGCCGGTGTGCCGGCAGTCCGGTGCGTGTCGACGAGGGTTTCGAGGTGGGCACGTCGCGATTCGTGGACGGGGGCGAGATCGGCGAGCGGATGGGACGTGACGGTGTCGTCGCCGAGGATCAGGTGCGCGTGTGACGAAACGGGAATTCCACTGCGGCCGAGTGCATCCGCGTACGCGGCGAGTTGCAGGAGCGCTTCGACCCGTGCGTGCCGGGCGAGTTTCGCGTCGTAGACCGCATACCCGTCTCGGGTGCGCACCAGGAAATCGCAGAACCCGAGGAATCGACCGTCGAAGAACGCGCCCTGGTAGATCACCTCGGCGCCCGCCCGCGCTGCCTCCGAGGTCGCGTTCGCGGCGTCCCGGTAGGCGCGGAGATCGTGCCCAGGGCGCGGGATCTGCACGACACCGTCGCCGAACTCGTCCAGATGGCGTTGCAGGACCCGGCGTTCGTGAGCGGCACCGAGCGCGGCGCTGCGTTCGAGCATCGGATCGTCCGCGGGTGAGGCGCGGGGAATGCGGCCGAGCGCGGTGTCGAGCGAGGTCAGCAGCGCGTACTCGCAACGCGCGGCGTCGACGATGTCGCGGGTGCTGTATACGAGAACGTCGTCGAGCAGGAACATCCGGTCGTCGCCTCCCGCATCCGTTGTCGCCCGACCCTGTCGGGTGTCGTCGACCGACTATGGCAGACGACGGCGACAACGTTCCCCAGGTCGCGGAACGCGGGGAGCCGGTGACGTTCAGCGCCGCTGATGTGCGAGAGGGTGGTACGGCTGCGCGAGGTGCGCGGCGAGGACGCGTTCGCGGTGGGCGAGTGCGGTGGCCCGGGCGGTGTCGCGGTGGGCCCGCGCGCGCTGCGCGCACCCGTTGCCCTCGATGCCGAGTACTGAGCGGCCGAGCAGGACCAGGCCCCACGGGCCGATCACCCACAGCGGCCACGGGTACACCGGTGACATCGTGCCCAGCGACACGAGTGCCCACACCAGGACGTTGATCGCACCCACCCCGGCCCAGGCCGTCCACTCGATGCGCTGGTGGAGTGGCATGCGGGTGCCGGCGGTGCGTCGGGCGCGTCGCTCGGGTGCGGGTTGTTCGGCGGGCAGATCGGTCAGCACGGCACGGGCCTCGGCGACCGTCTTCGCGCCGTACACGCGGGCTGCGCGTTCGTCGAACTCGTCGACGGTGAGCCTGCCGGAGCCGACCGCGCGGCCGAGGAGCTCGACGTAGCTCTCGCGTTCGGCGTCGGAGATGCGCAGGTCGTCGGTGGCCATGATGCCTCCAGGGTCGTGCCGCTCGGTGGTGCGCGGAGTCGTCGCTACACCGTCGGAACTTCCATTGTGGAATGTCGGTCATTCCATGATGGATGTGCCACAGTGGAATGTCAACGGTGTTCCGCACGAAAGGGGACCGTCATGCCGGCGAAAGCGCTCAACGCGACCGCAGCATCCCTCCTCGGGTTCCTGCACGAGGGTTCCCGGACGGGGTGGGATCTCGTGACGACCGCCCAGGAGCGGATCGGCAAGTTCTGGTCGCTCACCACCAGCCAGGTGTACCGGGAACTGGCCGCGATGGAGCGCGCAGGTCTGATCGAAGCGGGGGAGCGGGGCCCCCGCGACCGCAAGCCCTACACGCTCACCGACGAGGGCCGCCGAGCGTTCGCGGACTGGATCGGACGCGATCCGGGACGCGAGAACATCCGGCACCCGCTGCTGCTCACCGTCGCCTTCGCCGACCATCTCCCGCCCGCGCGGCTCGCGGAGATCCTCGCCGGCTATCGCGCGGCCCACGAGCAGCAACTCGCCGAGTACGACGCGCTGCGCGCGGGTGGCGAACTTCCCCGCTGGCCGGAGGCCACCCTCGACTTCGGTATCGCGTACGAACGCGCGGTCCTCGACTGGCTCGGCGGCGTGGAAGCACGTCTCGCCGAGAACGGGTGAGGTCGTCGTAGCGGACGAGGTCACCGCAGCGGATCGAAATGCTGCAGCAACGGATCCGGTTCACCCGACATCGCGTCGGCGAGCAGGCGGCCGGTCAGCGGTCCGAGCGCGACGCCCCACATACCGTGACCGCCCGCGACGAACACCCGCGGCGACCGCGTGGACCCGACCAGGGGGAGCCCGTCGGCGGTGCACGGCCTCGAACCCACCCATTCGTCGGTCCGCATCTGCCAGTCCAGGTGCGGCATCAGCGGCCGGACAGCATCGACGATCGCGTGGATCCGGCGAGGATCCAGCGGCGCGTCGGGGCTGCGGAACTCCATCATCCCGGCCACCCGGAACCGGTCGTGCAGCGGCGTGCACGCGACCCGCTGCACCGGGAAGTACACGGGATTCGTCGGCAACTCGCCGGTGTCGAGCGCACTGGGCTCCACCGCGAAGCTGTACCCGCGCCCCGCCTGGACGGGTACCCGCACCCCGAACCCGTGCGCGAGGGAGTTGAGCCGTGCGCCGGTCGCGAGGACCACGGCGTCCACCGACACCGCACGACCGGCGTCACCGACCACATCCACGACGCCGTTGCCGGGATCACGGACCTCGGTGACGTCGAACGGTGCGAGGACGTCGCCGCCCCGTTCGCGCACCGACTCCGCCAGTGCGGCCGTGAACCGCGGCGGATCGATGAACCGCTGCCCGTGGATCCGCACACCCGCGCGGGCCTTGGTGCCGAGAATCGGCACCATCGTGTGCAGTGCCTCGGCATCGACGGGATCGCAGGCCACCTCTCCACCGGCCGCGCGGACCCGGTCGAACTCGTCGAGCAGTTCCGCGCGTTCGGTCTCCGAGGTGAACACGGCCAGGAACGGGTCCGCGGTGCGTGTCGGTTCCCGTACTCCCCCGGCCGCGAGCGCGTCGTAGGCGCCCAGCGCGACCCGGTTCGCGCGGGCGAACACCCGCATCGACGCCGACCAGTGCCGGTCGGTGCAGTGCCGTGCGAAATCGACCAGGAACCGCAGCAGCCTCGGATCCGCGGTCGGCGGCACGTACACCGGTGACGACGAACGGAACACCGCGCCCAGCCCGTACCGCAGCACCGCCGGCTCCGGCAGCGGCAACGTCAACGCCGGTGCAAGCCATCCCGCGTTGCCCCACGACGAATCCGCCGCGACCCCCGACCGGTCGACGACGGTGACCGAGACGCCTCGTTCCTGCAGGAACCATGCCGTGGACAGGCCCACGATTCCCGCGCCGACCACGGCAACGCGACGAAACGCCATGACGCTCTCCTTCGTCCCGACAGTCCGCTCGTGGAGCACCCTGCTTCGAAGCGCCCCGTCTCGAAGCATCTGCCTCCATGATGTACCTCCGGGCCGGGGTGGGGCCGGATACCGCGACCGACTAGCATGTCGGGCTACCGTTTCGGGGGGAGAAGTTCTGCTTGTCGAAGGGAACAGAAGAAGTGAGTGCAGACGTCGAACGGCGCGAATTCCAGGCGGAGACGCGTCAGCTACTGGATCTGATGATCCACTCGATCTACTCCAACAAGGACACGTTCCTGCGGGAGTTGATCTCCAACGCCTCCGATGCGCTGGACAAGTTGCGTCTCGAGTCGTTCCGGGACAAGGACCTGGCGGTCGACACGTCGGACCTCCGCATCGAACTCGAGGTCGACAAGGACGCCCGTACCCTCACGGTCCGCGACAACGGCATCGGCATGACCCGTGACGAGGTCGTCGATCTGATCGGTACCCTCGCCCGTTCCGGCACCGGCGAACTGCGTCGCAAGCTCCGGGAGGCCAAGGACGCGGCCGCATCCGAGGAACTGATCGGGCAGTTCGGTATCGGTTTCTACTCGTCGTTCATGGTCGCCGACAAGGTCACGCTCGTCACCCGCAAGGCGGGGGAGGAGACCGGCACCCGCTGGGAGTCCAGCGGTGAATCCACCTACACCATCGGTGGCGTCGACGACGCCCCGCAGGGCACCTCCGTCACCCTGCATCTCAAGCCCGAGGACGCCGACGACCACCTGTTCGACTACACCTCGCAGTGGAAGCTCGAGGAGATCGTCAAGAAGTACTCCGACTTCATCGCGTGGCCCGTGCGGATGGAGGTCTCGAAGACCGTCCAGGGCGAGGACGGTGTCGACGAGGTCACCTTCGAGACGAAGACCCTCAACTCGCAGAAGGCGCTGTGGGCGCGCCCGCGCGACGAGGTGTCCGACGAGGAGTACACGGAGTTCTACAAGCACGTCGCGCACGCGTGGGACGAGCCGCTCGAGATCATCCCGATGCGCGCCGAGGGCACCTTCGAGTACCAGGCGTTGTTGTTCATCCCGACACACGCGCCGTTCGACCTGTTCGCGCGGGAACGCCGCACCGGGATCTCGCTCTACGTCAAGCGCGTCTTCATCATGGACGACTGCGAGGACCTGATCCCCGAGTACCTGCGATTCGTCAAGGGTGTCGTCGACGCGCAGGACCTCTCGCTCAACGTCTCCCGCGAGATCCTGCAGCAGGATCGGCAGATCCGCGCGATCCGGCGTCGCCTCACGAAGAAGGTGCTCGCGACGGTCAAGGATCTCCTGACGCAGGACGCCGACAGGTACCGGACGTTCTGGTCGGCGTTCGGCCGCGTCGTCAAGGAGGGGTTGCTCTCCGACACCGACAACCGCGACACCCTCCTGGCGATCTCCTCCTTCGACTCCACGGCGAGCGACGACGAGCAGACCACCCTCGCCGGGTACGTCGAACGCATGAAGGACGGGCAGGACGAGATCTACTACATCACCGGCGAATCCCGGCAGTTGCTCGAGAACTCCCCGCACATGGAGGCGTTCCGGGCGAAGGGAATCGAGGTGCTGCTGCTCACCGATCCCGTCGACGAGATGTGGGTGACCTCTGTTCCCGAGTTCGACGGCAAGGCGTTCCGCTCGATCGCCAAGGGCGAGGTCGACCTCGACACCGAGGACGAGAAGCAGGCCGCCGAATCCGAACGTGAAGAACGACAGAAGGACTTCGAGGGGCTGCTCGGCTGGATGAAGGACACCCTCGACGACCACGTCAAGGAGGTGCGCCTGTCGTCGCGGCTCACGACGTCACCGGCGTGCATCGTCGGCGACACCTTCGGGATGTCGCCGGCACTCGAACGCATGTATCGCGCCTCCGGCCAGGCGGTTCCCACGACCAAGCGGATCCTCGAACTGAACCCCGAGCATCCTCTCGTCGCGGGGCTGCGGACCGCGCACGCAGAACGCACGGACGATCCGGCGCTCGCCGAGACGGCCGAACTGCTGTACGGCATGGCGCTCATCGCCGAGGGCGGAGAGGTGGACGACCCCGCCCACTTCACCCGGCTGCTCGCCGATCGGCTCGCCCGCACCGTCTGACACGACGTGCTCGTCGCTTCCGGTCGCGGCTCTGCGGGGCCGGAAGCGACGAGCACCGATAGGCTGGCCTCATGACCGGTCCGGGCGGAGTGCTGTTCGACATCGAAGGTGTACTCGTCACGTCGTGGCGGGCGGTACCCGGTGCCGCCGAGGTCCTGTCCGGACTCCGCGACCGTGGCGTCCCCCGCGCCTTCCTCACCAACACCACGTCCCGGACGTGCGCGGAGATCGCCGCGACACTGAACGATCTGGGGATGCGGGTCGATTCCTCCGAGATCCTCACCGCGGTCTCGCTCACCGTCGACTATCTCGGCCGGACCTATCCGGGGCGACGCTGTTGGGTGCTCAATCACGGCGCCGTCGACGCGGATCTCGACGGAATCGTCCGCGACGACGACGATCCCGAGGTGGTCGTCCTCGGTGGTGCCGGACCGGAATTCACCCACCGCGCCGTCAGCCGCGTCGCCGACCTGATGCTCGACGGCGTACCGGTCGTCGCCATGCACCGCGCCATGAGCTGGCAGTCCGACGACGGGCTCCGTCTCGACACCGGTGCCTACCTGCCGGGTCTCGAGGAACTCAGCGGCAGGACCGTGGTGGCGGTCGGCAAACCGTCGATGCAGGGTTTTCTCGCGGCGTCGGACCTGATGGGGGTGGACCCCGACCGCATGGTCGTCGTCGGCGACGATCTGCACGGCGAGGTGCTACCCGGTCAGCGGCTCGGCATGACCGGAGTTCTGGTGCGCACCGGAAAGTTCCGTCGGTCCGTCCTGGAACTGTCGGTGGAGCGTCCGGACCACGTCGTCGACTCGGTCGCCGACCTGCCCGCGCTGCTGGCGACGTTGTGAAACTCCACCCTCGCGCGGGGTGGGTGTGACCGGTAACCTTCCGGCGGGGGAACTCCGTCTTCCCCGTTCATCCTCCCTTCCAGTGTTCGAGGAGCGCTTCTTTGTCCATTCGTTCTCTCCGGTCCGTTCTCTCCGGTCGTCGTGTCGCGCACGGATGCGCGGCGTTCGCGCTCGGTGCCGCGTCGCTCGCGTTCGTGGGGGCCGGCACCGCTGCCGCGGCACCGGTGACGTGTGTGTCGCCGCCGTCCACCAACGAGATCCTGGTGTCGGAGACCGCCAGTTGCGGCGCGACCGCGGACGGCGGTGGGTTCGCGCGTGCGGCGGCCGCCGACAGCGGTACCGCGGTGTCGACCGCGGGCACCAACGGGTCCGCGCAGGCCGAGGCCACCGGGTTCGGTACCGCGCTGGCGGGTGCCAGCGACGGTGGCCGCTCGTACGCCTACGCGCTCGGGGGTGGACTGAGCCACTCGTGGGCGCAGGGCGCCGCGATCACGTTCTCGGTCGCGGGCTGGGGCTCGGGCGCGACCGCCGACACGACCGGTGTCACGTGCGTCGGACCGCAGTCGTTCGCGGTGAACACCGGTACCGGCCAGTGGTGCGCCGTCGGAGTGGGCTCGACCCGGCGATGACCCGGCTCCCGTAGTCCGGGATCGGTACGGCGACGAGGGTGGCCGAGTGCAGACAACCTTGCACTCGCCACCCTCGAGTGCTAAAAATGGCTTTGGCACTCGTAACACTGGAGTGCCAGGTCGGGACGGTGAGGCCGGGTATTTCGACACCCCTGGTCGTCCGTCGCGGGCACTGCTTCCGGCCGCAGGCGTACGTGGGCCGACCGGACGAGCGGTCGGTTCGTACATGGGCCGACCCGACGAGCGGTCGACCCGGTGTCACCCCATACCCGGAGGATCACTTCGCAATGGCCAAGATCATCGCGTTCGACGAAGAGGCCCGTCGCGGCCTCGAGCGTGGCCTCAACAGCCTCGCCGACGCCGTCAAGGTGACGTTGGGCCCCAAGGGCCGCAACGTCGTGCTCGAGAAGAAGTGGGGCGCCCCCACGATCACCAACGATGGTGTGTCCATCGCCAAGGAGATCGAGCTCGAGGACCCGTACGAGAAGATCGGCGCAGAGCTGGTCAAGGAAGTCGCCAAGAAGACCGACGACGTCGCGGGTGACGGCACCACCACCGCAACCGTCCTGGCTCAGGCGCTGGTCCGCGAGGGCCTGCGCAACGTCGCCGCCGGTGCGAACCCGCTCGGTCTGAAGCGCGGCATCGAGAAGGCCGTCGAGGCCGTCACCGCCAAGCTGCTCGACACCGCCAAGGAGGTCGAGACCAAGGAGCAGATCGCCGCGACCGCCGGCATCTCCGCGGGCGACCCCGCGATCGGTGAACTGATCGCCGAGGCCATCGACAAGGTGGGCAAGGAAGGCGTCATCACCGTCGAGGAGTCCAACACCTTCGGGCTCCAGCTCGAGCTCACCGAGGGTATGCGCTTCGACAAGGGCTACATCTCCCTCTACTTCGCCACCGATGTCGAGCGTCAGGAAGCGGTCCTCGAGGATCCGTACATCCTGCTCGTCAGCTCCAAGATCTCCACGGTCAAGGACCTGCTGCCGCTGCTCGAGAAGGTCATCCAGTCGGGCAAGCCGCTGCTGATCATCGCCGAGGACGTCGAGGGTGAGGCCCTGTCGACCCTCGTCCTGAACAAGATCCGCGGCACGTTCAAGTCCGTCGCCGTCAAGGCCCCGGGCTTCGGCGACCGCCGCAAGGCGCAGCTCGCCGACATCGCCATCCTCACCGGCGGCGAGGTCGTCAGCGAAGAGGTCGGCCTGTCCCTCGAGACCGCCGGCATCGAGCTGCTCGGCCAGGCCCGCAAGGTCGTCGTCACCAAGGACGAGACCACCATCGTCGAGGGTGCGGGCGATCCCGACGCCATCGCCGGTCGCGTCAACCAGATCCGCGCCGAGATCGAGGCGTCGGACTCGGACTACGACCGTGAGAAGCTGCAGGAGCGTCTGGCCAAGCTGGCCGGCGGCGTCGCGGTCATCAAGGCCGGTGCCGCCACCGAGGTCGAGCTCAAGGAGCGCAAGCACCGCATCGAGGACGCCGTCCGCAACGCGAAGGCCGCCGTCGAGGAGGGCATCGTCGCCGGTGGCGGCGTGGCCCTGCTGCAGGCCGCCCCGGTCCTCGACGACCTGAAGCTCGAAGGCGACGAGGCCACCGGTGCCAACATCGTCAAGGTTGCGCTCGAGGCGCCGCTGAAGCAGATCGCGTTCAACGCGGGCCTCGAGCCCGGCGTCGTCGCGGAGAAGGTCCGCAACCTCGACGCGGGCAGCGGCCTCAACGCTGCCACCGGCGAGTACGAGGACCTCCTCGAAGCCGGCATCAACGACCCGGTCAAGGTCACCCGCTCGGCGCTGCAGAACGCTGCGTCCATCGCGGCTCTGTTCCTGACCACCGAGGCCGTCGTCGCCGACAAGCCGGAGAAGGCCGCCGCTCCCGTCGGCGACCCGACCGGCGGCATGGGTGGCATGGACTTCTGATCCACCCCCGCCCCCGAGGCACACGACGCCCGATCCCACCGGTCCGGTGGGGTCGGGCGTCGCGCTGTTCGAGCGTCGAGACGGTCCGATTTCGTGGAACGAAACAGACTGTGAGGTTTGTGTCCGATGTCCGGTACGGAAGTGTTGCGAGGATACAGCCTGCATGCTTAGCTTCTCGGCGAGTGTTTCGTCGGGCCCTCCCTGCGCCCTCGTCTGCTCGTTCACGTGATCCCGGTGTCGGAGGGTGGTTCGGTGAGTTCGGCGTTCATCCGTTGGGCGGGTTCGATGGTGATCGCCGTGTCGGCGACGGTCGCGGTACCGGCGACGGCATCCGCGGAGCCGGAACCGGAGTTGACGTCGATCGTCGTCGAGGACGACCGGACCAGGATCGTGGAGGTGTACTCCGCCGCGATGGACCGGGACATCCCGCTGCGGGTGCGCATCCCCGCCGATTCCGACGCGTCCCACCCCACGCTCTATCTGCTCAACGGAGCCAGCGGTGGGCAGGGTGTGGCCACCTGGGAAGAGCAGACCGACGTCGGCGAGTTCTTCGCCGACAAGAACGTCAACGTCGTCACGCCGCTCGACGGTGCGTACAGCTACTACACCGACTGGGTGAACGACGACCCGGTGCTCGGGCGCAACAAGTGGACCACCTTCCTCACGCGCGAACTGCCCCCGATCATCGACGACGTGTTCGACACCACCGGAGTCAACGCGATCGCCGGACTGTCGATGTCGGGCACGTCCGTCCTGGGTCTGGCGGTCGCCGATCCGGAGCTGTACGAGGCGGTGGGCGCGTACAGCGGGTGCGCCGAGACCAGTTCCGACATCGGGGAAGCGTACGTCCGCACGGTCGTCGGGAGTCGGGGCGGCGGCGATCCCGTCAACATGTGGGGGCCCTACGGTGGGCCCGGGTGGATTGCGAACGACCCCTTCG
Source organism: Rhodococcus yananensis (assembly GCF_020515525.1). Lineage (GTDB taxonomy): Bacteria > Actinomycetota > Actinomycetes > Mycobacteriales > Mycobacteriaceae > Rhodococcus > Rhodococcus yananensis. The sequence continues at coordinate 18,032 of NZ_JAIYEP010000017.1, read as the reverse complement.
TCAACGCCGACCGACTCCGCGGTCTGGACCTGTACATCTCGTCCGCGACCGGACTGCCCGGCAGGCACGACCGGATGGATGCCCGGTCGGTCGGCGGAGACCCGGAGATCCTGATGAGCCAGGTGATCAGTGGCGGCGTCATCGAGGCTGCCGTCAACGACTGCACCCACCGGCTCGCGGCGCGACTCGACGAACTCGACATTCCGGCGCACTTCGAATTCAAGGCCACCGGCACCCACTCCTGGGGGTACTGGCAGGACGATCTGCACAAGTCCTGGCCGATGATCGCCGAGGCCATCGGGGCCTGAACGCCCGCGAGTCCGTCCTCCGGTGATCGAAACCGGTGGGCGGACTCTCGGGGGATACCCCGGTTCGCTACTCCGGCAACAACATCCACAGTGCGAGGTACAGCAGGATCGCGGTTCCTCCCGTGACGAAGGTCGCGACGATCGCGGCGGCGCGGACGATGTTGACGTCGACACCGAAGTATTCGGCGATCCCGCCGCACACGCCGCCGAGCATGCGCTGGGTCTGCGAGCGGGCGAAGGTGCGGGGTGCATTGTTGTCGGAGGTCATGGTGAAATCGTGCTCCTTCTCGGTGGTGTGCACATCGGGGAACGACCCGGAGGTACACCCTGATTTCCGGTTCGGGGTCGGGGTCGGTCAGCGGCAGACGACGGTGAGGCCGACTCCGCGCCACACCTCGGTCTCGGTGCGATCCCAGGTCTTGTCGTCGTGGTCGTACTCCATCTCGACCTCCGTGCGGTAGCCCCGGTCCTGCTGCTCGGTCACCGTGCAGGTGCCGCCGGGGCTGCCCGCCCGGTTGGTGATGGAATAGGGGACGTCCTGCGCCTGGAGGGTCGCGACCGCGTCCTGCTCCGTCATGCCGACGACGTAGGGTGCGGGTTGTGCTGCGGCAGTAGCGGTTCCGAGTGTCAATGCCGCCGCTCCCGCGAGAAGTGCTGCGGTGAGGGTTCTACGCATGATCTGCTCCCGAATCATGTTGTGAAAGGCTCCGTTTCGATACGACAATCGTCGTCCCTGCCGGGTGCCGAACACATCCGGGAAGCACCCCCATACCGACCCTGAAATCGACGTCGGGGTCTCGAACGACGGCGGGAGCTGCACACCCACCCGAGCGGTCGTCGACACCGTCACCGCGCGTGTCGGTGACCGGTGCTCACTTCCGTGCGGCGAGCGTCTTCTTGAAGACGAACATCGGCAGCACCAGCCGCACGATCACCGACACCGCCCAGACGATGACCGTCGCGAGTATCCACGTCGTGACTCCGCGGATACTCAGTCCGCTGCTGAGCAGCGACGTCACGATCAGCGCCACCAACGTGGACACCAGGGCGCTGCTGCCGAGAAGCACGGGGGTCTTGGTCATCGCGATCTGGCGGATCAACGGGTCGATGATCACGGCGACGGCCGTGTAGAGAACGACGGCGATCACGAAGGCCAGCGCGCTGACCGACATGTCGGGAAGCACCCACGCGCCGACCAGCAGGGCGATCGCGTTCGCGATCAGAGCGACGGTCGCGGTCGCCAGAAGCCGCATCATGGGGCAAGCGTAGCCGTGCGGCACACACGGATCGCCCGGAATCGGCTGCGGTGTTCCGGGCGGTACCGTCGGAGCCATGGCCGCACGGACACGGGTAGCGCTCGCGCTGGGCAGCGGAGGTGCGCGCGGATACGCGCACATCGGGGCGATCCAGGTCCTCGAGGAACGCGGATTCGAGATCGTCGGGGTCGCGGGAGCGTCGATGGGGGCGCTCGTGGGGGGTGTCCACGCGGCCGGAAAGCTCGGCGAATACACCGACTGGGCGTTGGGCCTGTCACAACTCGACGTCGTGCGTCTGCTGGATCTGTCGGTGACGGCGCCCGGCGCATTCCACGCGGAGAAGGTGCTGGGCAAGGTGCGGGACATCCTCGGCGACGTCGCCATCGAGGATCTGCCGCTGCCGTACACAGCGGTCGCCACCGATCTGGCCGCCGGGCGCGCGGTGTGGTTCCAGCGCGGACCGGTGGACGTCGCGATCCGCGCGTCCATCGCGATTCCCGGGGTCGTCACCCCGTACGTACTCAACGGGCGGGTGCTCACCGACGGTGGGGTTCTCGCCCCGCTGCCCATCGCGCCCACGGTGGGCATCCCGTCCGACCTGACCATCGGGGTCAGTCTCGGCGGCGGAGACCGCGGCAGTGCCCGCACCCCCGAGACGGCGAGCGCCGAACCGCGCCCCGTCGAGGAATGGGTCGGGCGGGTGCGACGCAGCGCCGGGCAACTCTTCGACCGCGACATCGTGCGGTCCGTGGTCGGCATGTTCGGTGCGGGTGCACGCGCCGGCGACGACGAACAGATCGACCCGACGATCGAACCCGACGCCGCCGACCCGGCGAGCCCCGTCCGGTTCGGGCGGTTCGCGGTGATGAACCGGTCGCTCGACATCATGCAGTCGACCCTCGCCCGTTACCAGCTCGCCGCGCACCCACCCGACCTGCTCGTCGAGGTGCCCCGCTCGGCGTGCCGCAGTCTCGACTTCCACAAGGCCGCGGAGATGATCGCGTTGGGTCGGTCGCTGACCGAGGAGGCCCTCGACCGGGCCGGTCTCGTTGTGCCGGGCGTGGACCCGGAGCGTCAAGGCACGGGCGAGGAGACCGACGACGACCTACGCTGAATCGGTGGAGACCGTACCGATCCAGCTCCCCGGCGGCACGACGGCCCCGGTGCGCCTGTTCCCCGGGCCGGGGCACGAACACGAGTCGCGGCGCGACACCGTGCGCACCGTGGTTGTGATCCTCCCCGGGCTCGGGATTCCCGCCGGATACTACGAGCCGTTCGCGCAGGCTCTCGCGGATCACGGACTCGATGCGGCGGTCTGCGAACTCGCGGGACAGGGCGACAGCCGGCCGCGGCCCGGACCGGACAGCACCTACGGATACCACGAGATCGTCGCGCTACATCTACCGGCGATGTTCGAGGTGGTCCGGGAGCGGTTCCCGGATTCGACACCCGTTCTGCTCGGTCACTCGATGGGCGGTCAACTCGGCGTGTTGTACGCGGCGCGTAGCCCCGGCCACCTCGCCGGACTCGTGTTGATCGCCTCGGGCACGCCGTACTACCGCCGGTTTCCCGGTGCCCAGGGGCCGGGACTGCTGGTGGGATCCACCGCGATGTCGCTCACGGCCACCGTCGCCGGGTTCTGGCCCGGCCACCGGATCGATGTCGCCGGTTTCGGTCGGCAGTCGCGGCAGTTGATCTCAGACTGGGCGCGACTGGCGCGCGGTGGCCGGTTCGTGCCCGCCGGTGCCGACGTCGACTACGAACAGCGGCTCACCGCACTCGACCTGCCGGTCCTGTCGGTGACCGTGGAGGGAGACGATCTCACGCCGGTCGAGTCCGCCCGCCACCTGCTGGACAAACTGCCCGCCGCCCACATCACGGTGTGGCACGATCCGCGGCCGCTCGGCCACAACGGGTGGATCCGGGACGACCCCGCGATGGTGGACAGGGTCGTCACCTGGATCCGCGACCTCTGACACCCGTGCGCACTTCTGGTAGCTCCGGCTACCAGAAGTGCGCACGGGTGGGTTACAGGGTGTCGGTGAGGAAGGTGAAGGTCAGGGCCGATTTGAACGCGGCCTGCGCGTTGTCGGCGGCACCGCCGTGCCCACCTTCGATGTTCTCGTAGTACGCCACCGCGTGCCCCTGCTCTTCGAGCCGGGCGACCATCTTGCGGGCATGGCCCGGATGGACCCGGTCGTCGCGGGTGGACGTGGTGATCAGGATCGGCGGGTACGTCGCGTCCGGATCGGTGTTCTGATACGGCGAGTACTCGGCGAGGAACTTCCACTCGTCGGGGTCGTCGGGGTCGCCGTACTCGGCCATCCACGATGCGCCCGCCAGCAGCAGGTGGTAGCGCCGCATGTCGAGCAGCGGCACCTGGCAGACGATCGCGCCGAACAGGTCGGGGTAGCGGGTGAGCATCACACCCATCAGCAGCCCGCCGTTGCTGCCGCCCTGGGCGCCGAGTTGCGCGGTGGTGGTGATGCCGCGCTCGACGAGATCCTTCGCGACCGCCGCGAAATCCTCGAATGCCCTGGGCCGATTCTCCTTCAACGCCTGCGTGTGCCAGGTCGGTCCGTACTCACCGCCACCGCGGATGTTCGCGATCACGTAGGTGTTGCCGTGTTCGAGCCATGCGCGACCGATCCCCCCGCTGTAGGCGGGCACCATCGAGTTCTCGAATCCGCCGTACCCGTACAGCAGCGTCGGCGACGGGGTTCCGGTGTTGCGGCCGACGACGAAGTAGGGGACGCGGGTGCCGTCGTCCGACACCGCGAAGTGCTGCGTGACGGTGATGCCGTCGGTGTCGAAGAATCCGGGGGCCTGTTTGACGGCCGTGAGCGGACCGCCGACCGTCCCCGACAGCAGTGTCGCGGGGACGGTGAATCCGCTGGAGTTGAGGAAGAACTCGTCGCCGTCGAGAGGATCGACGTCGATGATCGACGTCGACGTGGCGTCCGGAACCCCGTCGAGCGCGACGTCCGCCCAGCCGTCCTCGCCCGGAGTGAGCACGCGCACGCGGGTCTGCACGTCCTGCAGCGTCACCACGAGCAGATGATTGCGGGTCCACGCGTACTGCTCGAGGGAGGTGTGCGCGTCGGGCGTGAACAGCACCGTCATCTCGCGGGCACCGGCGAGGAACGCGGGATAGTTCGCGGCGAGCAACGCGCCGGCGGGGTACCCGAGCCACTCCGACCGGGTTCGCACCAGCAGGTGGTCGCGGTACACGCTGACCCGCGCGTCGTCGGGCACGTCGAGTTCGACCAGCTCGCCGTCGGCGGTCAACTCGAAGCGGTGGGCGGTGTGGAAATCGAGCGCGCGGTCGACGAAGGTGCGCTCGTAGCCGGGGGTGTCGTCGTACCGGGCGCCGACGGCGACATCGCCGGTCTCGCCCTCGAACACCGTCTCGGCGTCCTCGACGGGTTGCCCGCGCCGCCACCGCTTCGCCAGACGCGGATATCCGGAATCGGTGAGCGATCCGTCGCCGAAGTCGGTGCCGACGTAGACCGTGTCGACGTCGATCCACCCGATGTCGGTCTTGGCCTCGGGAAGCTCGAAGCTGTCGGGTCCGGACACGAACTCCCTTGTGACGAGGTCGAACTCGCGAACGACGACGGCGTCCGCACCACCCCGCGACAGGCTGATGAGTGCGCGATGCTGATCGGGACGCAACACCTGCGCGCCCGCCCACACCCAGTTCTCACCCTCCTGCTCGGCGACCGCGTCGAGGTCGACGAGCACGTCCCATTCGGGGTCGTCCCGCAGGTACTGCTCCATGGTCGTGCGCCGCCACAGGCCGCGGACGTGCTGAGCGTCGCGCCAGTAGTTGTAGAGGAATTCGCCTCGACGACGCGCGTACGGGATGCGTGCGTCGGTGTCGAGGACCTCACGGATCCGCGACTGCAGTGTCTCGAACTCGGGGGTGCGGGTGTAGGCATCGATGGTGCGCTCGTTGTGGGCGCGCACCCAGTCGAGTTGCTTGTCGCCGGTGACGTCCTCGAGCCAGAGATTCGGGTCTGTCGTGCTGTCGCTCATGCCCCATTCTTACCCGTCGGCCGCCGCCGGGACGGCTTCCGCACCCTCCGTCCGATCCGAACCGCGACGGTCCCAGACGTGCCGCTCCGAGCGGACGTGCCACTCGCTCGAACGAGGAGGACGAACGGTACAGTCGCTCGCCCATGTCGGTGGGTCCGTACCCTGGGGCCCGTGCAGCTCACTCCCGCCGACGCGCGCATGTACTGGCTCGCCGGACGCATCCGCAGCGACCAGTTCCTGCTGTACTGCTTCGACACGTCCACGAACGACGACGCCGCGCTGCGTGACGGCATCCGCGGCCGGGTCGAGCGGATCGGTGACCTGCGCTCCGCGGTCCGCGATGTGCCGGGCCACCTCGACCACCCGTACTGGGTGCCGCGCGCGTGGAGCGACGACCTCGTCGTCGTGCACCGGCTGAGCGACCGGTCCTGGCCGGGGCTACAGGAGGCGCTCGGCAGCGTCGTCGGTACGCCGCTCGATGCCCGCGAGTCCACCTGGCGGTTGCACTGCTACCCGCGTGTGCAGGGTGCGCCGGGATGTCGGGGTGACGCGCTCGTCGTCGTGCTCCAGGTGTCGCACGCGTTCGCGGACGGGCGCCGTGCCTCCGCGCTTGCCCGGGAGTTGTTCTCCCCGGTGGTTCCCGACGTGTCGCCGCCGCCTCCGGAACCGCCTCCGGCGTCGCTCGCGACGGTGCGGGCGGTGCTGCGTTTCCCGGGGCGCTTCCGGGAGACGACCCGGGCGGGCCGTCGGGCCGCGCACGTGAACCGCATTCTCGACGAGGCCGTGTCGGCCGGTGAGGTGCCCCCTGCCGCAACGGGTTTCGTGCTCTCCGCCGTCAACGTTCCGCCCGGCCCGGTGCGGGAGGTCCGGTCGGTCGTGCGTCCTGCCCGCATGTTCCGGGCAGGTGGGGTCACCGTCACGGTCGCCGCGCTGACAGTGGTCTCCGTCGCGTTGCCGCGACTGCTCGCATCGCTCGGCGGCACCGCACCGGCCCGGCTCGGCGCGGAGGTCACGATAGCGGTGGACGCCGCCGGTGCCCGCAACGGATACCGCAACGCCGGGGTCGACCTGTTCGTCACCGAACCGGACCTGCGGGTGCGGGCCGACCGTATCGCCGTCGAACTCGCTGCGCGACGGGCCCGGCTGTCGCACCTGCTGTCGGCACGCCGCGACGAGGTGGAAGACCACGTTCCCGCCCCGCTCGCGAAGTTCGGCGTGGACCGCAGCGACCTCGACGTCGTTCCCGCCACGGTCACGGGCAACACCGTGGTCACCAGCGTCGCGAGGGGTCGGGGTGACCTCGAACTCCTCGGTGGCCCCGCGGTGTTCAGTTCGGGATTCCCCGGACTGTCGCCGGTGATGGGGCTGACACACGGTGTCTACGGGCTGGGGGACGCCGTGTCGATCGGGATCTGCGCGAGCCCTCGCGCTGTCCCGGACGTCGACGCGTACGCATCGATGCTCGGCGATGCGCTCGACGAGGTCGCGTCGGCGCTCGGGTCGGCATCGGCGTGACCGAGCGGACTCACAGCTGCAGATCTCCCCGGTGGAGGGGCCAGAGATGGCCGGCGTAGAAGGCCAGCGCGGTGAGGGCGAGGGTGCCGGCGAGAACGGCCAGATCCCGCGTGGTGATCCGCAGGTAGGCGAGCCGGATCTCGCGGCCCCGCGGATCGACCGTCGCGTAGGTGAATCCGCGGGTCTCGAGTGCTTCCACGGTGGTCCGCACGGATTGCGCGGTGTTGAGGAAGAGCGGATAGAAGGACAGCACCACCATTCTCGTCCAGTGGACGAGGGTCCGGATGCCCAGCGGGCCGGACTTGGCGGGCGGTGCCGAGCGCAGCCGGTAGTTGTCGAAGACGGTGTTGAACTCCTCGACGAGGATCGGCAGCATGCGGTACCCGTAGCTGACGGCGAACGCCAGCAGCGGGGGAGCCTTCAGCGCCAGCAGTGCATCGGAGAGTTTCTCCGGGTCGAGGGAGACGAACGCCGCCATCGACGCCAGGGAGATCGCGCCGAGTTTGAGGGTGTACTCGACCAGGGCGAGAACCGTTTCGAGGTTCCCGCCGAAAAGATATGCGGCGAGGATGATGTACACGGTCTCGGTGATCAGACCGAACACGAACAGTGCCAGCAGCAGCGGTCCGACGCGGGCGAGAATCACGGCGGCGGCGCCCATCGCGAAGAAGATCGCGAGGACGGTGAGGTTGTGGGTGAACCACGGGGCGACCGCGAGGATCAGATACCAGCCCAGCACCGCCCGGGGATCCATCCTGGCGAAGAAGCCGCCGCGGGTCGCGTACGCCGCGCGAATGAGTTCGAGTTTGACCCATTCGACGCTGAGAACGTCGCGTTGCTTGCGTGCCATCAGTGGGCTCCCTGGGTGAGAAGGGGACGGACCGAGGTCGCGGACGGGTGGAAGCGGTCGACGAACTCCGCGACGTTCAGTGGTGCGGGGTGCATCCCGACGGCGCGTCCGAGTTCGGTGATCTGCGGCGGGACCAGGTTGGCGTCCGCGAGCAGATCGGGCCGGTCGAACAGTTCGCGGGGCCGGATGTCGGCGCTGACCGTGCCCCGGCTCAGCACGATGACACGGTCGGCCCATTCGGCGACCAGCGTCATGTCGTGGGTGGCGACGACGGAGGCGGCGATGGTGTCGGACAGTTCGTCGAGCATCGCGATCACGGCATCGCGGCTCGCGATGTCCAGGGATGCGGTGGGTTCGTCGAGGAGCAGCAGGGTCGGGCGCATGGCGAGGCCGATGGCGAGCGTCGCGCGGCGCTGCTGCCCTCCGGACAGGGAGCGGCCGTCCCGGTCGGCGAGCTCGGTGAGACGAACCTTGTCCAGGGTTCGCTCGACGAGCTCGGGCCAACCCCGGATCTTCCGTTCGCGGGGGAACAGGGCGACGTCGGAGCGGATGGATTCGCGCAGGAACATCTGGCGGGGTTCCTGCCACAGGTAGGCGACGTGGTCGGACAGCCGGGAGGCGGAGCGCGAGCGGGTGTCGATGCCGTCGACGATCACCTCCCCCTCGCGGGGAACCATGATTCCTGCGAGGAGCTTCAACAGCGTGGTCTTGCCGGATCCGTTGCCGCCGACCAGCGCGATCCGGTCACCGCGCCGGATGGTCAGGTCCAGTCCGTCGATCACGGTCTGCAGCTCGGATTCGACGGTGCGGTACGAGTGGTGGACATCGTGGACGCGGGCCACGGTGTCGGCCTCGGTGCCGGAGATCCGGACGACCGGGTCCCGCTGCGGGGTGACTGCGGGGTCGGTGCCGGTGTTCGGTGCCGGGCCGAGGAGTTCGGCCGCGGCTGCGACGGTGCGGGGTGCATCGGGGTATCCGAGGGCCTGGGTGGCCCGGATGATCTGGGGTGCCGGAATGCCGTGCTCGGCGAGTTGCGCGGTGCGGTTGACCGCGTCCTGGACCGGAAGGTGCCACACCGGGCAGCCGTGATCGACGAGCACGACCGATCGGGCGAACCGGGCGATGAACTCGGCGTGATGCTCGATGGTGACGACGGTGATGCCGTGCTGGCGGTTGAGCAGTTCGAGACGCTGGTAGATCTCCAGTGCGCGAGCGGGATCCAGTTCGGCGACGGGTTCGTCGACGACGATGATCTCGGGGCGCATCGCGAGCACCGAGGCCAACGCGGTCAGGTGTGCCTGACCACCGGAGAGCTGCCAGATGTAGCGATCGGCGAGGTCGGTGATACGCAGCATCTCCATCGCTTCGGCGGTGCGTTCGGCATGGTCCGCGAACCCGAAATTGATGGGGCTGAAGGATATCTCGTCGCGCACGGTGGGTCGCACCAGCTGGTTGGTGAAGTCCTGGTAGACGTAGCCGACCCGGCTGGAGAGTTCGGCGACGGTACTGGAGTAGGTGTCGATCCCGCAGACCTCGGCGGTGCCCGAGAACTCGCCGGCCCAGTAGTGGGGGACGAGCCCGTTGAAGGTCTTGCACAGGGTGGTCTTCGCGGATCCGTTGCCGCCGACGACGGCCACGAAGTCGCCGCGCTCGATGCTCAGGTTCACGTTGCGCAGTGTGTCGTGCGAGGCACCGGGGTAGCGGAACGAGACGTCCCGCAGGTGGATCACCGGGTCGCCGGTCATGATCGCGGCTCCGCATCGGTGGATCGGCTGCGGCGCTGCGAGGCGCGGAAGAACACGACGGCGAGAGCGAGGACGACCACGAGTGCGGCGACGGACACCCACAGGAAGCCGTTGCCGAAGTCGTCGAGGAATCCGGGTTCGAACGTGCCGATGTTCAGGTCCCACGCCTCGAGGAAGGCGAAGAAGAACGAGGCGACGGACATGAGCACGGCAGCGCCGACGAACAGGCCGGAGTCGGGAGCGCGTCCGGGGATCGGTTCGCCCGGGATGCGCGGGCGCATCCCCAGCAGGGGTTCGATGCGGCCGTGGAGAGCGGGAACGAGCCACATGGCCGGGAGCGCACCGAACAGCACACCGGAGATGATCAGGTCGGTACCGAACCCGATTCCTTCGAGCAGCAGCATCGACTCGGGCAGGCCCTCGACGAACTCGGCGTCCTCGACTCCGATCCAGACCTTGCTCAGATCCACCACGGCGGAGAGCACCTTGTCGATGGTGACCAGGAGAATCGCCCCGAGCGCGATCTGGGCCCGGTTGCGCGGATTGCGGATCACGGATCCGGCGATGTAGATCGCCAGGAACATCTGGATGTAGCCCTCGACCTCGGCGAGGCCGGAGAAGTCACCCATGAGCAGGTCGGTGAAGACGATCTCGCCGAGGGGCGCGCCGAGCGCCACCCAGAAGGGGCTGAGCAGCGCCGCGAGCGTCAGCGGGATGAACACGAAGTAGGCGATGGAGATCTCGACGGGGCCGAGCGTGACGTCGGGGATGATCTCGAGCAGGATGTTGGACAGCCCGAACATCGCCATCGACAGCACGAAGATCATGAGCTTCTGTGGTGGGGCCAGGTCGAATCGGTCGAGGCCGCTCGGGCCGCGCAGTTCCCCGGCGCGCTGGTATTCGGTGGACATGGGTGCTCCCGTTCCGGTCGAGGGATGGGTGGTGCTCGGAGGTGTGTCGATCAGAGGTGGGGGTCGATCAGATCCAGCAGGTCACCGGGTTCGGTGACGATCGCGGTGGCCACGCCCTCGTCGAGTGCGTGCTGCAGGTCGGGGTCGTCGGTGCTGCCGCCGCGCACGAGGATCCGGTGTGCGATGCCGCATGCGGCTGCGCCGGCGGCGTCGTTGTCGGGTTTGTCGCCGAGGAACCAGGTGCGTGCCGGATCGGCGTCGGCGATCGCGAGCGCGGCCCGGATGATGCCCGGGTCGGGTTTGCGGGTACCGAATTCGTCGGAGGCGACCACCGCGGTCACGAACTCGTCCAGGCCGTGCGCCGCCAGCTGTTCGCGGACCGAATCACCGGAGACCGTGTTGGAGACCACGACCACGCGATGGTGGTGGGTGGTGCACCAGCGGAGCAGGTCGTCGACGCCCTGTCGCATCCGTCGGCGTGATTTCGCCGATCCCCACGCGGCCATCAGCGCGGTGGCTTCCGACCGCAGGAGCGCCACGGTGCGGGCGGACTGCTCTGCCCCACCGAACCGGGCCCAGAAGGTCACGGGGTCGATCTCCTCGTGGCCGTTCTGTTCCGCTTTGCGACGCCGGTTCCCGTCGATCGCCTGCCGAAGGATCTGTTCGGCGACCTCGGTGGGGGAGTGCGTGCCGACGCCGGGACCGATCAGGTCGGCGAGGATACCGAGGAACGCGGCGCGGGCATCGGGGTCGGGTTCGGCGAGGGAGATCACCCCACCGTGGTCGATGAGCAGCGCGGCACCCGATCGTGCCGGTGCCCGTCGGGAACCGGTGGCGCCGGTGGTGGTGTCGGAAGCCCTGTCGAGGAGCACGCACAGCTCTTCGGGGGTGTCCAGGACGGCATCGGCCCGATCGTGCACGGCGAACGGCGGCGTGTCGGTGTGGTGGCAGCGGGTCACGATGGCCGCGCCGATCCCCGAGCGTCGGGCCGCCACGACGTCGCGGTCCTGGGTGTCGCCGACGTACCAGCAGTCGTGCACGTCCGCTCCCAGCGCATCGGCGGCGAGGATCAGCATGTCCGGGTGGGGTTTCCGGATGCCGACCTCGTCGGAGTAGATCTGCACACCGAAGGCGTCGGCGAGGTCGTGCTCGGCCAGGATGTCCCGGTGCGAGGCACCCGAATGGGCGTTGGACACGATGCCCAGCGGGATCTGCCGTTCCTGACACCGGGTCAGGAACTCGCGTATCCCGGGGCGGAGGTGATGATCGGAGATCAGCCGATTCTGGGCGCGCACGAGTTCCCGGGCGTGCGTGGCGAGCAGTTCCCGGGGGCCTTCGGGGAGATCGGAGACCATGAAGTCGGTGATGACCTCGCGATGTGTCAGTTCGCGGGGTTCGCGCATCCGGCTCGACGCGTTCTTCCAGAGCTTCAACGCCGTCAAACCCGCCTCGACGCTCGCGACGAGGCGTTCCTGCTCGAGGTCGAAGCCCGCGTCGGTCAGCAGCCGCCGGTACAGGCGGGCCAGTTCGTGTCGTCCGCCCGGTCGCTTGGACGTCTCGAAGACGACACCTCCGAAGTCCAGCAGGACCGCCCGGGGCCGGTGGCGCAATGCCGACGATGTCGCAACTGAATCATCAACTGCCGCAGGGAGAATTCGGGTCATGCGGGAGCGGGCCTTCCGGGGTTCGGGTGTTCGGTGGGCACGACGGTAGGGGGTGTTTCCGAAGCGGACGTGTCGCGCGGGTGAACGGCTGGAACGTTCCAGTTGTGTATTCGGGAGCGTTCCAGCCGATCCGCGGACCGGCTTCCCGCCGTACCCGGAACGGACACCGAGCCGTGGTAGAAGAAATGACGTGCCTTCCGATACGGGATCTCCCCGACCGACGATCATCGACATCGCGCGTGTCGCAGGCGTGTCGAAATCGCTGGTGTCCCTCGCACTCTCCGGGAAGCCGGGGGTCAGCGACGCGTCACGCGGCCGCATCCTGAAGGTCGCCGACGAACTCGGGTACACCTCGAACACCTGGGCACGCTCGCTCGTCCGCGGCCGGAGTCAACTGATCGGCGTCGTGACCACCGACGTCGGCAGCGCCTACAACGCGGACGTCGTCACCGGCATCGAGGACGAGGTGGCGGACTCCGGCTACGGGGTGCTCCTGGCGCACGGCCGCCGGGACCCCGACCAGCTCTGCATCGGGATCGAGCGCATGGTGCAGTTGGGTGTCGACGGGCTGATCGTCGTCTCCTCCCGGGTACCGCGTGCACAGTTGGACACGGCCGCACGCACCCGACCGGTGATCGTGGTGGGACGCCCCGACGACCCCGGTGACCTCGTCGACCTCGTCCGCAACGACGACGAGTACGGTGGCCGTCTCGCGGTGGATCATCTCGTGGAAGGCGGCCGCACCCGCATCGGGTTCGTCGAGACATCGGCGCGCGCGGCCGTCCGCGCCCGAGGGCTGGCCTACGACCGTGCGATGGCCGATCTCGGATCGGACCACCGGTGGCGGATCGCCGGGTCCGCACGGCACGACGCGACCTTCGCGCGCAGGGTCGTCGACACGCTGCTCGACGAACCGCCGGCGCGTCGTCCCGAGGCATTGTTCGTCGCCACCGACGAGACGGCCGTCGCGATCCTGGGCGCCGCGCTGGACGCGGGGCTACGCGTCCCCGACGATCTCGCGCTCGTCGGCTACAACAATTCGGCCCTTGCCGCCGCGATACGGCCCACCCTGACCAGCATCGATCAGCCGCGCAACCTGATGGGTCGGCTCGCGGTCACCATGCTGCGCGAACGGTGGTCGGCGCGTTCCCGGCAGCGGATCGAGGTCATGACCCCGCACCTGGTGGCCCGCGCCTCGTCGGGAAGGTGATCCCGGCGCGCCGGTGGGTACCGCGCGCGACCGGGCTCGGCGATCGCTCGGTGGGGCCGAACGCGTCGTCGCGGCCGGCCGGTAGCGTGCCTGCACAACTACGCGACGAGGGGATGGCAATGGGTGTGTACGCGGTGACCGGTGCGGCTTCCGGGATGGGCAAGGCGAGCGCGGATCGGCTGAGGGAAGCCGGTCACACCGTGATCGGGATCGACCTGTCGGAAGGTGACGTCGTCGCGGACCTGTCGACGACGGACGGTCGTGCCGTCGCGATCGCGGAGACGCTCGAGAGGGCAGCGGGGCATCTCGACGGCGCTGTCCTGGCCGCCGGACTCGGCCCGGGGCCGGGCCGGGAACGCGTCATCGCCGAGGTCAACTTCTGCGGTGTCGTCGAACTGCTCGAGGGGTGGCGGGCCGCGCTCGCCGCGGCCGGCAACAGCAAGGTCGTGGTGTTCGGGTCGAACTCGACGACCACTGTCCCGGCCGCCCCGATGTCGGCGGTGAGGGCGTTCCTCGCCGGTGATCCGGAGAAGGCGGTCGAGAAGGCGTCCCGGATCAAGGCGGCCGGCCCCACGTTCACCTATGCCGCCTCGAAGCTCGCAGTGACGCACTGGGTGCGCCGCACCGCGGTCACGCCGGAGTGGGCAGGGGCAGGGATCCGCCTCAACGTGATCGCGCCGGGAGCCATCGAGACACCGCTGCTGACTGCGCAACTCGACAGCCCGGAAGGCGGTCGGGTACGGAACTTCCCGGTGCCGATCGGTGGCTTCGGCCGCCCGGAGCACATCGGTGCGTGGGTCGAGTTCATGCTGTCGCCGGCTGCTGATTTCCTCTGTGGATCCGTCATCGTCGTCGACGGCGGCACCGAGCCCTACTTCCGCGACGGCGACTGGCCGCGCCCGGTGTCGATTCGGAAGGTTCCGGCGTACCTGATGGCGATGCGTCGATTCGGCAGAGCACAGAAGCGGTAGCGCGCTGCCCGACCATCACGTCCGTTTCCGGTCGAGGCGGGTCCGGTCCCGGGGTGCGACGGCGGGGGCGATGCCGAACAGCATCGCGTCGAGCCCCGCGGTGAACGCGACGTCGTTGTCGAGCGGTGCTGCGGCGCCCGAACCGTCTCCGGTGAACAGGGCCGTCAGATGCGGATAGTCGCCGTGCGCGAGCATCGCGGACAGATGTGCGGCGCCGCCGCCGCTGTCCGAAACCGAAGGCCTGACGCGGCGGTACGGTGAGCGCACCGTCGTCGACGGCGTCGATCTCGCGGTGCCGGAGGGGGCCGTCCACGCGCTTCTCGGGCCGAACGGGTCGGGCAAGACGACCACCGTGCGCATGCTCGCGACCCTGCTGCGTCCGACTCGCGGGCACGCCCGCATCCTCGGCCACGACACCGTCGCCGAGGCGGACCGGGTGCGTCGGCGCATCGGGCTGGTCGGCCAGTTCCACGCGATCGACCCGCAGCTCACCGGATTCGAGAACCTGACGATGTTCGCGCGGCTGAACGGTATGAGCCGCAGGGCCGCCCGCGACCACGCCCGAGAACTGCTCGACCGCTTCGGTCTCGCCGACGCGGCAGACCGCCTCGCGGGCGCCTACTCGGGTGGCATGCGCCGCCGGCTCGACCTGCTCGCCGGCACCGTCGTGCGACCCGCGGTGCTGTTCCTCGACGAACCGACCACCGGTCTCGACCCGCGCAGCCGGAACGAGATCTACCGGCACGTCGAAGATTTCGTGAGGGAAGGTACAGCCGTCGTGCTCACCACCCAGTACCTCGACGAAGCCGAACGGCTCGCCGACACGATCACCATCCTCGACGAGGGGTGCACGGTCGTCACCGACACGCCCGAGCGGATCACGTCGGCGATCGGCGTCGGACTCGACGTGGTGGTTGCGTCCGAACATCGCGACCGCACCCGTAACATCCTTGCCGAGATCGGTGCGCGCGAAATGGAAGTGTCGGAAACGCAAGACGATTCACTCAGGATCTCGGTCGCGATGGACGAGGACCCCGAACTGCTGCCGATCCTGCGCGCACTCGACGCCGAGGGAATCGACGTCCACGACATCGGCCGTCGCCGCGCGAGCCTCGACGAGGCCTTCCTCGCGCTCACCGGCCGCCCCACCGAGAGGACCGGCGCATGACCTCCACGACCGCGACCACGGCCTCACGGGTGGTGTTCGGCCGCACCGTCGCGATGTACCGGCACGCGCCCGGCCTGCTCGCCTTCACACTCGCCGCTCCGCTCGGCATGGTGCTGCTGTTCGGTTACGTCTTCGGCGGCACGCTGGCCGGAGATGCCGACCCGTCGGTCTACCGTTCGTATCTCATGCCGGGTGTCTTCGTTCTCGTCGCCGCGATGGGCCTGATCGCGACGGCGAGCACCGCGAACGCGGACCTGCACAGCGGGTTGACGGACCGGTTCCGCGCCCTGCCGATATCCCGGGCGGCGGTGCCGACGGGGCTGGCGGTCGCCGAGACCGCGATGGGGATCGTCGCGCTCGTCGTGATGATGGGCGTCGGGTATCTCGTGGGGTGGCGGATCGATGCTCCCGCGTCCGATGTGGTCCTCGCCGTGGTGTTGCTGTTCGCGTTCCGTCTCGCGCTGGGCTGGCTCGGGATCCTGCTGGGGCTGGTGGTCGCCGACGAGCGCATGTTGCAGCAGGCGGCACCGATGATCTTCGGCCTGATCATGTTCTCGAACGTGTTCACGCCCACCGAGGCGATGCCTGCCGTCGTGCGGGCCGTCGCGGAGTGGAATCCCGTGAGTGCGGTCGTGGCGGCGCTGCGGGAACTGTTCGGCCCGGGCGGCGGGGTCGCCGCGGATGCGGCCGGTGTCACTGCCGCGGATACCGCGTTGCCGATGCAGCACCCGGTGGCCGCGGCGTTCGGGTGGGTCGCGGTGATCCTCGTCGTGACCGTTCCGGTGGCGGTGCGCCGGTACGGAGCGCAGCGATGACCGCCCGAGACGTCGACTACCGGCGGGTAACCGGACCATCGGCAGACGCCGGACTCCGGCGGGACTACCCTGTGTATCCGTGACCTCACACTATGACGTCGTTGTCCTCGGAGCCGGTCCCGGTGGGTACGTCGCTGCTATCCGCGCGGCACAATTGGGATTGAGCACCGCCATCATCGAGCAGAAGTACTGGGGTGGTGTGTGCCTGAACGTGGGCTGCATCCCTTCGAAGGCTCTCCTCCGCAATGCCGAGCTTGCGCACATCTTCACCAAAGAGGCCAAGCAGTTCGGGATCTCGGGGCAGGCGTCCTTCGACTTCGGTGCCGCCTTCGACCGCAGCCGCAAGGTGGCCGACGGTCGCGTCAAGGGCGTGCACTTCCTCATGAAGAAGAACAAGATCACCGAGTACGACGGTAAGGGCTCGTTCGTCGATGCCAAGACCATCGACGTGGCGCTCACCCAGGGTGGCACGGAACGGGTGACCTTCGACAACGTCATCATCGCGACCGGCTCGGTCACCAAGCTGCTGCCCGGTACGCAACTCAGCGCGAACGTCGTCACCTACGAGGAGCAGATCCTCACCCGCGATCTGCCGGGCTCGATCGTGATCGTGGGCGCAGGCGCCATCGGTATGGAGTTCGGCTACGTCCTGAAGAACTACGGCGTGGACGTCACGATTGTCGAGTTCCTCGACCGCGCCCTGCCCAACGAGGACGCCGACGTCTCCAAGGAGATCGCCAAGGCGTACAAGAAGCTCGGCGTCACCATCAAGACCGGTGCCGCCGTGCAGAAGATCACCGACAACGGCGGCAACGTCACCGTCGAGATCAAGGACAACAAGTCCGGTGCGGTCGAGACGCTGACCGTCGACAAGGTGCTCCAGTCGGTCGGCTTCGCGCCGCGCGTCGAGGGCTACGGACTCGAGAACACCGGTGTGCAGCTGACCGACCGCGGTGCCATCGCCATCGACGAGCGCATGCGCACCAACGTGCCGGGCGTCTACGCGATCGGTGACGTCACCGCCAAGCTGCAGCTCGCGCACGTCGCCGAGGCACAGGCCGTCGTCGCGGCCGAGACCATCGGCAACGCCGAGACGCTCGAGCTGGGCGACTACCGCATGATGCCGCGCGCCACGTTCTGCCAGCCGCAGGTCGCCTCGTTCGGTCTGACAGAGGAGCAGGCCAAGGCCGAAGGCTACGACGTGAAGGTCGCGACCTTCCCGTTCACCGCCAACGGCAAGGCCCACGGTCTGGGTGATCCGACCGGGTTCGTCAAGCTCATCGCCGACAGGACGCACGGTGAGTTGCTCGGTGGTCACCTCATCGGACCCGACGTCTCGGAGTTGCTGCCCGAGCTGACCCTGGCCCAGAAGTGGGATCTGACGGTCAACGAGCTGGCCCGCAACGTGCACACGCATCCGACGCTGTCGGAGGCGCTGCAGGAGGCGATCCACGGCCTTGCCGGCCACATGATCAACTTCTGACGGGGAAGACCCGTCGGGCCCGAAGCGACAACCACCGGGTCCGGCTCATCCTCCGCGCGGGTGGATCCCCGCTCGGATGTACCGGCTCAGCCCGCGAC
>NZ_JAIYEP010000016.1 GCF_020515525.1 Rhodococcus yananensis | reverse complement strand
GCCGGTTCCCGAATGCCAGTCGCCGCTGTTCCTGTCGGTCGACGCCACCGACCGCGCGCGCATCCGGCTGTATTTCAGCGCGCCCCCCGAAGCCCCCACCACGCGGGGTTTCGCGTCGATCCTCCATCAGGGACTCGACGGTCTGAGCGCCGACGAAATCCTCGCCGTGCCGGATGATTTCTACTCGGCGCTCGGCCTCGCCGATACGGTGAGCCCGCTGCGTCTGCGCGGCATGAGCGCGATGCTCGCCCGCATCAAACGGCATCTGCGAACCTGACGGGTCGATGGAATTCACCGAGCTGGTCGACTACCCGATTCCGGCCGGGGTTCTGACGGAATGGCTGCCGTGCGCCGCGGAGGACGCCTGGCGCCGTGATCCGCGGCCCGCCTCGTACATCCACGAGGCGCACCTTCGCCACACGTCGGACACCCGGTTCGGTGGGGGACGCAGCTCATGGCTCGGGACCGCGTTCGACATCGACGGTCCGATCGACACCGACGCGTTCACGCGTGCCCTGCGCCGGTGGATCGACCGGCACGAACCTCTGCGCAGTCAGGCCGCGCTCCCGCCGGGCGACGGCGCCGACGCGCCGACGCGCCGCACGGCCCCCGCCGGGGCGGTGTCCGTCCGGTACTTCCGCCACGACCCCGCCGACCCGGCGATGCTCCGCAGCCACCCGCTCGGCCTGTTCGACGACTACACCTCGCCGCACTCGTGGCCGTCGTACGTGTTCGCGACCCGCGAGGACGCCGCGGATCGAGAGGCCACCACAGGTTCGTTCACGGTGTTCTTCGGCGCCGATCACTCCATCATCGACGGGTATTCGGTCGTGCTGGTCGCCCACGAGATCAGCGCCCTGTACGAGGAGGAACGCACCGGGCGGCCCGCGGAGTTGTTCCCGGTGGGCAGCTACATCGATTTCGGTGCCGCCGAACGCGCCGACTCCGCGGCGCTGACCGTCGACGACGATGCCGTGACCATCTGGCGGCGCACCCTCCGGGACAACGGCGGTGCCGCACCGCAGTTCCCACTGCCGATCGGGCATCGGCCGGCGCGGGCGACCCCGCAGCGGCGACTCGCGGAACGCTGGTTCGACGACGAACAGGCCACCCGATTCTCGGAGCTGTGCCGGGACGCCGACGCCGGTTTCTTCGCGGGCGTCCTGGCCTGCATGGGCCACACGAGCGCCGACCTCACGGGCGCGGACCGGTTCCGGACGGTGTCTCCGTCGCACACCCGCACGGGTCCGATGTGGGCGGGCGCTCTGGGCTGGTTCGTCGGGTTGCGTCCCGTCGACCTGGACGTGTCGGGCACTCCCGGGTTCGGCGTCCTCGCCGCGCGTGCCGCACACGAACTGCACCGGACACGGGCGAGCGCCCAGGTACCGTTCGACCGGGTCGGCGAACTGCTCGGTGTCCGGATTCGTCCACGATTCGTGGTGTCGTACATGGATGTTCGCTTCGTGCCGATGGCGGCGCAGTGGCCCGAGCGCAATGCTCGCGCGTTGCGCAGCCGCAGCTTCACACACGATGTGTACATCTGGGTCAACCGCACTCCCGAGGGCCTCAACGTCTCCGCGCGGTTCCCCGACAACACGGTCGCCGCGCAGACCGTGCCCCGGTTCCTGGGTCGGACCCGCGAGCTGATGGCCGCCGTGATCGAGTCCGGTCCGTGGCCGTCGGGCCCGGACGGACCCGCCGTTCCGGCTACCGGTCGGTAGCCTTGCACGACCCGGACGGGGTCCTACTGTGTAGAGGCCATCCGGTTACATCGTCTATCCGATTGGCGCTTACACTGCCGACGACGGAAATAACCTAACGATCGATCAACAGGAGGCTCCGTGCCCAGTCATGCCAGCGCGCAGATCTCGAAGGTGCTCGTCGCCAACCGCGGCGAGATCGCTGTGCGGGTCATCCGCGCCGCCAAGGACGCGGGCTACGGCAGTGTCGCCGTCTACGCCGAACCCGACGCCGACGCACAGTTCGTGAAGCTCGCCGACGAGGCGTTCGCGCTCGGGGGCACCACCTCCGCCGAGTCCTACCTGGTGTTCGACAAGATCCTCGACGCCGCCGCGAAGTCCGGCGCCGACGCCATCCACCCCGGCTACGGCTTCCTGTCCGAGAACGCCGACTTCGCGCAGGCCGTGATCGACGCCGGCCTGATCTGGATCGGACCGTCGCCGCAGTCCATCCGCGACCTCGGCGACAAGGTCACCGCGCGGCACATCGCCGAGCGCGCCGAGGCACCGATGGCCGCGGGCACCAAGGATCCGGTCAAGGATGCGGACGAGGTCGTCGAGTTCGCGAAGAAGTACGGTGTGCCGGTCGCCATCAAGGCCGCCTTCGGCGGTGGTGGTCGCGGCATGAAGGTCGCGCAGACCATCGAGGAGATCCCCGAGCTGTTCGAGTCGGCCACCCGCGAGGCCGTCGCCGCCTTCGGGCGCGGCGAGTGCTTCGTCGAGCAGTACCTGGACAAGGCCCGCCACGTCGAGGCCCAGGTCATCGCCGACCAGCACGGCAACGTCGTCGTCGCCGGCACCCGCGACTGCTCGCTGCAGCGTCGCTTCCAGAAGCTCGTCGAGGAGGCCCCCGCGCCCTTCCTCACCGACGACCAGCGCGCCCGAATCCATGCGTCCGCGAAGGCCATCTGCAAGGAGGCCGGCTACTACGGTGCCGGCACCGTCGAATACCTGGTGCAGGGCGACACGGTCTCGTTCCTCGAGGTCAACACCCGCCTGCAGGTCGAGCACCCCGTCACCGAGGAGACCGCCGGAATCGACCTGGTGCGCCAGCAGTTCCTCATCGCCAACGGTGAGGAACTCACCATCAAGGAGGATCCCACCCCGCGTGGCCATTCCTTCGAGTTCCGCATCAACGGCGAGGACGCCGGCCGCAACTTCATGCCCGCCCCCGGCCCCATCACCGTCTACAAGGAGCCCAGCGGTCCGGGCGTCCGCGTCGACTCCGGTGTCGTGCGGGGCGATGTGATCGGCGGCCAGTTCGACTCGATGCTCGCCAAGCTCATCGTCACCGGTGAGACCCGCGAACAGGCGCTGCAGCGCGCGGCCCGTGCACTGGCCGAGTTCGAGGTCGACGGCCTCGCGACCGTCATCCCGTTCCACCGCCACATCGTCGAGAACCCGGCGTTCGTCGGCGACGGGGAGAAGTTCGACGTCTACACCAAGTGGATCGAGAACGAGTGGGACAACTCGATCGAGCCGTTCACCGGCGGCGCCGCCGTCGACGATGACGACGAGGCGTTGCCGCGTCAGAACGTCGTCGTCGAGGTCGGTGGGCGCCGCGTCGAGGTGTCGCTGCCCGGCCAGTTCTCGCTCGGCGGGGGCGGCGCGGCCGGTGCGATCCGCAAGAAGCCGAAGGCCCGCAAGCGCGGCGGCGCCCACGGCGGCAAGGCGTCCGGTGACGCCGTCACCGCCCCCATGCAGGGCACCGTCGTCAAGGTCGCCGTCACCGAGGGCCAGGAGGTCGCCGAGGGCGATCTGATCGCGGTTCTCGAGGCGATGAAGATGGAGAACCCCGTCACCGCCCACAAGTCCGGTGTCGTCACCGGGCTGGCCGTCGAGGCCGGTGCGGCCATCACCCAGGGTACGGTTCTCGCCGAACTCAAGTGACGTACGCGCACACGCACCGTCGCTGACGCGATGGAATCACCGGCGCCCCACCCGCACCGTCGGGTGGGGCGCCGGTCGTCGCGCACGGAACCGCACCGGTACGGAAGGGAACGAACACATGGAACCTGTCGAGATCAACGCCGGAGGCTGGTATCTGCTGGCCCGCAACCCCGACGGCTGGTCGGACGACAGCGCCTACAGCTGGTCGGTGTGCGAGGCGACGACCGCGCAGATCCAGGCGACGGTCACGCTCCTGCCCGACGGCGCACTCGACGGTGCCGCGGTCGACGGCCACGACGACGCGCTCACGGCGGCATTCGAGGCGGTGCGCCGGTTCGCGGAGGGAGCACTCGGCGTGGGGGCGCGCGACATCCGGTCCTGATGTGCCGGACTGCCGGGGGCAGCGGGGCGAACTAGGCTGGACGCATGGCAGAGCCACCCGACATCCGCATCGGCACCGCGGAACGCGAAGAGGCGGTGACGCTGCTCGGTGAGCACTTCTCGGCAGGCAGGCTCACCGTCGACGAGTTCGACGAACGGGTCGGGCTCGCGAACCTCGCCCGCACCCGAGGCGACCTCGTGCCGTTGTTCGCGGATCTGCCGACGGCACCGGCATCGGTGGCGCGGCGCACCGGCCGCGACACCGCGACGGACCTCGTCACCCTCGTCCCCTTCGCACTCGCCGCACTCCTGCTGCTCGTCGTACTGCGGAACCCGATCGGGGTGCTCATCGCGGTCGCGATCCTCGTGTTCGTGGTGCGCCGCGGCTACCGACTGCTCGGACCGGGGTCGGGCTGAGCTGCCCGACCCCGATTCGGTACCGGCCCGGCCCTCACACCCGCCCGGCCGCGTCGCGACCGGCGACCCGCCCGAACGCGAGCGCATCACCGATGTGGAAACCACCGTCCTTGCGCCAGCTGTACGTCGAACTGATCTCCCCCGCCGCGTAGAGACCGTCGATCACCTCGCCGTCGGTGTCCACGACGCGGGCGCGACCGTCCCGGCGCGGACCGCCGTTCGTCCACCCGAGCAACGGTGTCACCTCGAGCGCATGGAACGGCCCCTCGGAGACCGGTGCCAGCGTCTCGGGATCACGCCCGAACTGGTCGTCGCGGCCCTGTTCGCACGCCGAGTTGTACGACGCGACGGTGCGCTGCACGGTCTCGGCGTCCAATCCGATCCTTTCCGCCAGTTCGGTGATCGATTCGGCGCGCACGATGGTTCCCGCGTCGATCTCGTCGCTGTTGTCGTGGCTCCACCGCGCGCCGTGCACGAGCAGGTCCCAGCCGACGGGGAGCACCTCGGGTGTGGGGCTGAGCGGCCCGGCCACCCGCATCCGTTCGTCGAAGATCAGGTGGAACGACCGCAGCGGGAACAGTTCGTGCGCACCGCCGCGCAGCGTGTGCCCGTGGTTCGGGGAGGCCGTCTCGTCGATGAACCGGCGGCCGTCGGCGCCGACCCACAGATAGTGGTGTGCGTTCCACAGGGCCAGATAGTGGCCGCGGCCGTCTCCGCCGCGCACCCCGGTGATGGTCATCATGTTTCCCATGTGCCAGCGGTCCGCGCCGACCTCCTGCGCCATCCGGTGACCGTCGCCCGTCGACGACGGGGCACCCCACAGCACGTGGTCCTCGACCCGCAGGTGGTCACGCACCATGGTCGGGTTCGCCTGGAAACCCCCGGTCGCGAGAACGACACCGCCACGCGCCCCGATACGCCGGGTCCCGGCCGGCGCGTCCACCTCCACACCGGTGACGGCGCCGTCCCCGGTGATCAGCCGTGTCGCGGGTGTCCCGAAACGCGTCTCGATGCCGCGTTCGGTCAGCGCGGACCGCAGGAACTCGTAGAGCAACCCGTTGCCCATCCTGCCGCCGATCGTGTCCATTCCCGCGTAGCAGTCGCTGCCCTCGACACCGACGTACTCGGGTTCGACGTGGTAGTCGCCGCTCATGCCGACGTCCGCGCCGAGTTCCTTCAACCACGACGACAGATCGACCGTCTCGGTCGCCCACGTGTCGACGACGTCGTCGGCGACGGGGAACGGACCGTTCAACGCCCGGAGGAACACCCGGGCCCGCTCGGCATCCCGGTTGACCCACCACCCTCCGCCGGAGACACGGGTGTTCCCGCCCGCGGTGTCCTCGTCGCATTTCTCGACCACGAGTACCTCGGCACCGGCGTGGTGCGCCGACAGCGCTGCGGCCGCGCCCGCCGCGCCCGTACCGACCACGACGACGTCGAACACCTCGTCGAACCCGTCCACCTGCATACTCACTCTCACTCCCTGTGACCCGAACCTGATCGGAACATGATTGTGATGGGGATCATTCGCGGGCCGGGGTGGGCGGCGCGTCCGGCTTCCCGGCCAGCGGGAGGATTTCGCGGCACGTCGCGGACCGGCGGCGACCGGTGCGTGTTCTAGGCTCGTCCCATGGCCGACTCACCCGACATCCGTATCGGTGACCGCGAGCGCGCGCAGGCGCTCGATCTGCTCAGTCAGCACTTCGGTCTGGGTCGGCTCAGCGTCTCCGAGTTCGACGAGCGCAGCGCCCGGGCGTCGGTGGCCACCACGCGCGGTGAACTCGACACCCTGTTCACCGATCTGCCCGCACACACCGCGAACGTCCCCGACACCGCGCCGGACACACCGACCCGGTCACCTGCGCTCGAGCGGTGGCGTGAGATCACGATGGGGTTGACCCCGCTGATCGCGCTGGTGCTGTTCTTCGTGTTCGACAGCTGGCTGTGGTTCCTGCTCGTCCCCGCCGTGTCGCTGGTCCTGTACGCCGGGCGCGACGACGACTCCGACGACGCACCGGAGAAGAACGAGAAGAACCGCTGACCCGTGGAACGGTTCACCTGGCGTCGCTCGGCGCCGCTCATCGTCGCGACGGTGACGATCACCCTCATGTTGATGTCACCGGGCGGAACCGTCCCGAGCGGGCCTCCGCACTCCGACAAGGTCACGCACGCACTGATGTTCGCGACGCTCGCGTTCTGCTCACGGTATGCGCGGCTCTCCCCCGCCGTCACACTCGCGTGGCTGGCCGCCTACGGGGTGCTCACCGAAGTCCTGCAGGCGACGATCGCGGTGCGACGGTCGGGGTCGGTGTGGGACTGGTGCGCCGACCTCGTCGGGATCGGTGTGGGCATCGGGGTGTTCGCCGTCGTCCGCAAGGCGCGTGCGGCGCGGTCGTGACGGCCGGGACGACGCCGGTCAGGCTCGTGTGACGACCGTTCCGGTATCGATGATCCGTGTGCGCAGCGCCTGCAGGGTGTCGTCGTCCAGCCCCAGGCCACCCGCGAAGTACTGCTCGACGGTCCCGTATCGCGTCAACATCTCCTCCACTGCGGCCTCGAGGTACCCGCGTTGCACGCCGAGCACCGCGACGAGCATTCCGCGATCGCCTCCGGCCACCTCGAAGCGGGAGAACATCCGCTCGAACCGGGGCAACAACTCGTCGTTGGTCCGCAGATAGTCGGCGAACACGACGTCGTCGGCGGCGCCGGCGAACATCAGCAGTGCCGCAGCGGCCCAACCCGTCCGGTCCTTGCCGGCCGTGCAGTGGACGAGCGCGGGTACGTCACCGTGCGCGAGATCGGTGTAGAGCCGCCGGTACGACGCGAGCGCGCTCGGCAGCGTCACGAAGTCACGATAGCTCCCCATCAGGTACTGCTCCGCCCGACCGTCACCCAGGTACTCGGCGGCCCGCACGGGATCGGCGACGAGCTCCGCCATCGATGCCGCGATCGATCCCGACACGCGGTCGGCGAGCACGTCGAGGCCGACGTGCCGGGCGCCGAGGGGCAACCGGTCGGGGCGCTCGTCGCGTTCGACGGCCGTGCGCAGGTCGAACACCGTCGTGATCCCGAGCGCGCCGAGTGTCTCGCGGTCGGTGTCGGTGAGGCGACTGAGATCGGTCGACCGGAAGAGCACGCCCGAACGCACCACACCGCCGAACCGGCTGGCACCACCGCCGATGTCGCGGAGGTTGACCAGCGACGGGATACGGAAAGCGGAATCGTCGGATGCGCTGCGGTCCACCTCGTCGGTCATGCCGACAGGCTACGGCGCGTGTCCGGCGAGCGCTGATCCGGAGTCCCGGGAACCCGCGGGTCCCCGGTCCTCACCGCGAAGGACGGTCCGTGATGCTCCCCGATTCCGCGGCGGGAGCGGGGTCCGCACCGATCGCGGGACGTCCCCCGAGCTGTGCGGCCTCGAGCGCGAGGACCCTGCGGTAGAGCGCCTGGATCGCCGCCATGCACACACCGTTCGCGTCGACCGCCGATATCCGCCGTTCCGAATGTCCCAGCGCGAACGCCGCCGCGAAGTCCTGCGCCATCGGCCCGAGGTGCCGGACGCTGCGGTCATCGAACCCGTACGTCCATTCGCTGACCGGGAGTTCCCCGAGTCGAGCGAGCACGTCGTCGGCGGACACCGGTGTCCGTCCCGAGAAGCCACGCCTGCGGGTGAGCGCCGAGTGCATCCAGGCGACGGGATGTCGGCTGCACGCCGAGATCCGTGCCCGCCACCGCCCCCGGGCGGTGGAAACCCACCGCCCGGGGAGCTCGGGGAGCGTGTCGGCGACCTCCGTCGGACGACCCGCACACGATGCGTCGACGGTCCGTGTGCCGTCCGTGCCTGCAACCGACAGTTCCACAGGAATCTCCTCGCTAGCGCTCGAGTTGCCGGACATCGTGCTTGATGCGTGCATCGCTCGAAAGCAGACCCCACAGGAAGAGGTACACCGCGTCGATGAGCAGCCAGATCATGTTCCACTCCTTTGTTGTTGCGGCACTTCCGTTACCGCGTCCCGTGTCCGGCGTTCCGGCCACACCGAGAACTCTCCGCCGATGAGCTCGTCCGCGAATCCGTGCCGTCCCCGGAAATCGTCGCCGTGTCCGCACCGTGCGCCGGTCCGTGCAGGCACGGTGGATCACCGGGCGGATCGGGAGGAAACTGGAACGGTTCGGTGAGGAGGTCCGGTGAGTCGTCGGACGATGGTGGCGGTGGGTGCGCTCGTCGTGGTGCTCGTCGCCCTCGTGGTCGGGCTCACCGACCGTTCCGATACCGCACGGCACGATCCGGCGCGCAGTCTCCTGCTCGGTCCCCGCGAATCCTTCGCCGCCGCGCAGGGTCCGTTCCTGCCCGTGTTCGGCGGTACCGAACTGGCGCTGTACATCATCGCGGGCCTCGCGTTCGTCCTGTCCGGCGCCGTCGCGTGGAGAAGTCGACCGCACGACCTGACCGGTGTACTGCTCGTCGCGGCCGGGCTGCTCTGGCTGGTGGGTGGGCTCCGCCGGTCCGGTGATCCCGTCGCCTTCACCGTCGGGGTCACCGTCACCAATCTGTACCTGCCGCTGTTGATGCAGGTCGTGTTGGGTTTCCCCACGGGACGGCTCACCCACCGCCCGGAGCGGACACTCGTCGCGGCGGCGTGGGTCGCCGCAACCGTCGGTGTCGTCGCCGAATGGATGTTCTTCGATCCGCGCGCCGTGGACACCCCGCACCCGTCGACGTCCGTCAATCTGCTGCTGATCCGGCACGACCCCACGGTCGCCGACGCCGTCCAGGTCACGGTGGGCACGGTCGCGGTTCTGCTCACGGTGCTGCTCGTGGTCGCCGTGATCATCCGGTTCACCCGCGAGACCGCGGCCTACCGCGCAGGATTCGCGCCCCTCGGTGTCGCCGGCGCGGTCGCCGGTGTCGCGACCATCGCGATCCTGTCCGTGGCGGTCAGTCCCGCCGGATCACCGTACGCGTGGATCCTGAACCTGCGGTATCCGGCGGCCGCACTGTTCCCGCTGGCCGTCGTGGTCGGGCTCGTCCGCTACCGGCTCGCACGTGCCGCCGTCACCGACGTGATGGTCGATATCGGGGAGGCCCCGCTCGACGCCGGTTTCGTCGACTCGCTGCGCCGCGCGGTGCGCGACCCCGGCCTGCAACTGTGGACCTACCGCGACGGCACATACGTCGACGCCGACGGCACCGTCGCTGCGCTGCCCCGGGATTCGGCGACACACGCGTACGCGATCCTCGAACGCAGCGGTGTTCCCGTCGCGGCGTTGGTCTACGACGCCACGCTCGAAACCCAACCCGAACTGCTTGCGTCCCTGCGCGGTGCCGCAACCCTCGCGCTCGACCACGACCGGCTGCAACGGGAACTGCGTGAACAACTCGACGAGGTGCGTCGCTCCCGCGAACGCATCGTCACCGCGGGCGATGTGCAACGCAAACGACTCGAACGGTATCTGCACGACGGCACCCAACAGCGACTCGTCGCGGCGTCGATCCTGCTGCGTCGCGCGCAACGCTCCGACGACCTGTTGCAGACCCGGCGGTTGATCGGCGACTGCGCGGCCGAGATCGACGCGTCGCTGCGCGAGTTGCGTGAGGTCGCGCGCGGTGTGTATCCGCCGATGCTCGCCGAACGCGGACTCGCCGTCGCGCTGAAGTCGATGGCCGAACGCGCACCGATCCCGGTCCGCGTCGACGATCGGCTCGCCGGCCGGGTGTCGAAACGGATCGAACTCGCCGCCCACCTCATCGCCGCCGAGTCGGTGACCAATGCGGTCAAACACTCCGGTGCCACGTCGGTTCTCATCACCTTGGAGACCCACGACGAGACGCTGGTCCTGACGGTCCGCGACGACGGGTGCGGTGGCGCCACCACACGTCCGGGTGGCGGCATCGACGGGTTGGCCGACCGCGCTTCCGCGCTCGGCGGCGCGTTGATGCTGG
Source organism: Rhodococcus yananensis (assembly GCF_020515525.1). Classification (GTDB taxonomy): domain Bacteria; phylum Actinomycetota; class Actinomycetes; order Mycobacteriales; family Mycobacteriaceae; genus Rhodococcus; species Rhodococcus yananensis. Next base: position 60,512 of record NZ_JAIYEP010000016.1, on the reverse strand, counting down.
ACAGCCCACGCGGGCGGGGAACGACGCTGTCGGTGGTTCTGCCGCTCGCCCCGCCGTGAGCATCGGCGGGGTTCCGTCATCCGCGCCGGGGGAGTTCAATGATGAGGGGGCGGCAGGAGGTGCAGCCGTGGGATGGAGCGGGGAACTGCGGCCGGGCTCGGAGTTCGCCGGGTACACGATCGAGAAGCTGCTCGGTGTGGGCGGGATGGCCGCCGTGTATCTCGCAGCACATCCGCACCTGCCCCGCTCGGTCGCGCTGAAGGTGCTGCATCCGTCGCTGACGTCCGACGAGTACGTCGCGACCCGCTTCGAGCGGGAGGCCGCACACGTCGCACGGTTCGAGCACCCCAACATCGTGCAGATCTACGACTGTGGACGGTGCGACGGTCGATCGTGGTTGACGATGCAGTACGTGGCCGGTGCGACGGCGGCGGATCTCGCGGTGACCGGTCCCGTCGCTCCGGGGCGGGCCGTGCACATCCTCACCGAAACCGGTAAGGCGCTCGATCACGCGCATCACGCGGGCGTCCTGCATCGCGACGTGAAACCCGCGAACATCCTCGTCGCCGACGCCGTGAGCGGCGAGGAGGCCGAGCGGGTGTTGCTCGCCGACTTCGGGATCGCCAAAGCGCTCGACGAGACGGGGCGCCTGACCCGTACGGGCACGTTCGCGGCGAGCCTGCAGAACGCCGCACCCGAGCAGTTCGACACGTCCGTCGCGCTGGACCACCGCGCCGACCAGTACTCGCTGGGCTGCACCTTCTTCCATCTGCTCACCGGCCATCCGCCGTACCCGGGTCGGACGCTGCCGCAGCTGTGGCACGGTCACGCGCACAGCCCGATCCCCCGGCCGAGCGCGACCGCGCCGCGCGTGCCGGCCGCGATGGACGCGGTGATCGCGCGGGCACTCGCGAAGGACCGCGACGACCGATTCGGGTCGTGTCAGGAGTTCTCCCAGGCGGCGCAGGCCGCCCTGGAGACGAGCGGGGACACACAGGTGTGGTCGGCACCGCAGCCACGCGACGTCGCGCGCAGCGGCGGATACCGGCATCGCACCCATCGGTCGTTGCGCGTGGTGCTCGCCGATGATTCGGTGCTGCTGCGGGAGGGGATCCGCAGTCTGCTGACCGAGGAGGGGATCGAGGTGGCCGGGGAGGCCGGGGACGCAACAGGACTCCTCGAACTCGTCGAACACGAACGGCCGGACGTGGCGGTCGTCGACATCAGGATGCCGCCGTCGCACACGGTGGAGGGAATCGAGGCGGCGCAGCGTATCCGCACGGAGTTCCCGGAGACCGCGGTGCTGTTGTTGTCGCAGTACGTCGAATCCGAGTACGTGATGGATCTGTTGGCGGCCGGCGCGAGCGGGGTCGGGTATCTGCTCAAGGATCGGGTCGCCGACGTCGACGAGTTCGTCGACTCGCTGCATCGCGTCGCCGATGGGGGGTCGGCGATCGATCCGGGTGTCGTGAGCCGCATGGTGTCGCGCCCGCACACCTCGACGCAGCCCATCGACGAGTTGTCCGCGCGCGAACGTGAGGTACTGGGTCTCATGGCGCAGGGCCGGTCGAATCGGGCGATCGGTGCGTCGCTGTTCCTCGGCGAACGCACCGTCGAGGCGCACATCCGCTCGATCTTCCTGAAGTTGGGTCTGCATCCCGAACCGGAGGACCATCGCCGTGTCCTCGCGGTCCTGACGCATCTCGAGGCCACGACGCGGTGACCCGTGCGGGTCAGGAGGCGGCGAGGACCCGATCGAGGGCGTCGAGGGCCTCGTCCAACTCCGCCGTCGTGACCGTCAACGGGGGCCGGAATCGGATGCTCCGCTCACCCGACCCGATCATGAGGACGTGCTCGTCGCGGTACAGCCGGGTCAGCACCGCATCCCGGAATTCCTCGGTGGGAAGCGTGATCGCACACATCAAGCCGCGACCGCGCGGCTCGGTGACGGTCGGGTGCACGGTGGCGAGGTGACGCAGACCCGCCAGCAGATGCGCGCCGGTGAGGCGGGCGCGGTCGACGAGCCGGTCACGTTCGATCACTTCGAGGATGCGTCGCGCCCGCACCATGTCGGTCAGGTTGCCTCCCCACGTGGAGTTGAGCCGCGACGACACCGCGAACACGTTCTCGGGTACGTCGTCGAGGCGACCACCGGCCATGATGCCGCACACCTGGGTCTTCTTCCCGAACGCGACGATGTCGGGGGCGATACCGAACTGTTGGTACGCCCACGTCGTGCCGGTCATGCCCACCCCGGTCTGCACCTCGTCGACGATCAGCAACGCGTCGTGCTCGCGACACAGGTGCTCCATCGCGCGGAAGAACTCGGGACGGAAGTGGTTGTCGCCGCCCTCCCCCTGGATGGGTTCGGCGACGAAGCAGGCGATGTCGTGGGGATGTGCCGCGAAGGCGACGCGGGCCTGCGCGAGCGCGTGCCCCTCCGCGGCGACCACGTCCCGGCCCTCGCACAGGTAGGGCGCATCGATGCGCGGCCAGTCGAACTTCGGGAACCGGTCGGTCTTCACCGGGTCCGTGTTCGTGAGCGACATCGTGTACCCGGTTCGCCCGTGGAACGCCTCGGTCAGGTGCAGCACGCGGGTGCCCAGCGCGGGATCGAGTCCGCGCGTCTCGTTGAGCCGGCTCTTCCAGTCGAACGCGGCCTTGAGCGCGTTCTCGACGGCGAGGGCGCCGCCGTCGACGAAGAACAGGTGGGGCAGCGACGGGTCGCCGAGCACCCTCGCGAACGTCTCGACGAACCGGGCCATGGGCACGCTGTAGATGTCCGAGTTGCTGGGCTTGTTCGCGGCGACGGCGACGAGCTCGTCGCGGAACGCGCGATCGTCGACCAGATCGGGGTGGTTCATCCCGAGCGCCGACGACGCGAAGAACCCGAACATGTCCAGCAGCACCGCGCCGTCGCGCGCATCGACGAGACGCACCCCCTTCGATCGGTCCAGGTCGAGGACCATCGGGAAGCCGTCGGCCAGGATGTGCTCGGCGAGGACGTCGTGAACGCGGTTCGGCGCCGACCGGTCGGCACCGCCGGTACTCCGGACTGCAGTGCTCATACCCCGAGGCTACGTGAATTTTTGGCGCACAAGCCTTACCTTTCGGAAAGTTTCCCGGTCGTTACCCGTCATCGCTCATAAAATGTCTGTAGAACGACGGTGCTGCGCGTCGCCACGTTCGCCGTCGCGCGGATCTCCTGGAGCAGATGCTCGAGTTCACGCGGCGACGCGACACGCACGAGCAGGATGTAGCTTTCGTCGCCCGCGACCGAGTGACACGATTCGATGGCGGCGATGTGCCGCAACCGCGCGGGCGCGTCGTCGGGTTGAGACGGGTCGAGAGGGGTGATCGCCACGAACGCCGACAGCATCAGCCCGAGGGCCTCCGGGTCCACCTTCGCGGTGTACCCGCGGATCACGTTGCGGGATTCGAGTCTGCGCACCCGCGACTGCACAGCCGAGATCGACAACCCGGCCTTGTCCGCGAGCGCCGACAGCGTGGAGCGCCCGTCGACCACCAGTTCGCGTAGCAGCAGCCTGTCCACCTCGTCCAACGATTCCTTCGATTCCACCACCAGCGCAGGGTAGCCGAGCGTGAAAGGACCCCACCCGTGAATACGTCGGACCGATTCCGCGCCCACGCCCGCACCGCCGCCGCGCAGTGCGGCGTCACAATTCCCGACGGGGACGGCCCGCTGACGGTCACGACGCCCGTCGACGGCAGTGTGCTCGCGCACATACGTCCGCACACCGCGCGGCAGGTCGACGCGGCGCTCGGTGCGGCGTCGGCAGCGTTCGACCGGTGGCGCGATGTTCCCGCCCCGCAACGCGGAAGGCTCGTCCGACGGTTCGGTGAACTGCTGGTCGAGCACAAGGAGGACCTCGCGACACTGGTCACGCTCGAGGCCGGGAAGATCCCGTCGGAGGCGCTCGGCGAGGTGCAGGAGATGATCGACATCTGCGACTTCGCGGTCGGTCTGTCACGTCAGTTGTACGGACGAACCATGCCCTCGGAACGTCCCGGTCACCGGCTGATGGAGACGTGGCATCCGCTGGGGGTGGTGGGGGTGATCTCGGCATTCAACTTCCCGGTCGCCGTGTGGTCGTGGAACACCGCGATCGCGCTCGTGTGCGGGGATCCGGTGGTGTGGAAGCCGTCGGAGGTCACGCCGCTCACGGCACTCGCGTGCGATGCGCTGCTCCGGCGGGCCGCAACCGACGTGGGCGCCCCCGACGGTCTGCACCACGTCCTGCTCGGCGATGCGACCGTCGGCGAGGCACTCGTCGACGATCCGCGGGTGGCATTGGTCAGCGCAACCGGGTCGGTGCCGATGGGACGCGAGGTCGGGCCCCGGGTCGCCGCGAGGTTCGGACGTTGCCTGCTCGAGCTCGGCGGAAACAACGCCGCGGTGGTGGCGCCGTCCGCGGACCTCGACCTCGCCGTCCGCGGAATCGTGTTCGCCGCCGCGGGCACCGCCGGTCAACGTTGCACCACCCTGCGCCGCGTGATCGTGCACCGGTCGATCGCGGCGGAGCTGGAAGGCCGCATCGCGAAAGCGTATTCGGGTCTGCGTGTGGGAAATCCGTTCGACGAGGGAGTCCTCGTCGGACCGCTGATCTCCGAGCGCGCGTACGAGGCGATGCGCGCCGCACTCGACCGTGCCGCACACGACGGCGGCACCGTGATCACCGGCGGCGAGCGGGTGGAGGTCCTCCCGGGCGGTGTGTACGTCACACCCGCACTGGTGCGGATGCCGGCGCAGACCGAAATCGTGCGGGAGGAGACGTTCGCCCCCGTCCTGTACCTGCTGGGCTACGACGACTTCGACGAGGCGATCGCGCTGCACAACGGTGTCCCGCAGGGATTGTCGTCGGCGATCTTCACCACCGATCAGCGGGAGGCCGAACGGTTCCTGGAGCGCTCCGACTGTGGGATCACCAATGTGAACATCGGAACGTCGGGTGCCGAGATCGGCGGGGCGTTCGGCGGCGAGAAGGCGACCGGGGGCGGGCGCGAGTCCGGGTCGGATTCGTGGAAGGCGTACATGCGCCGGGCCACGAACACGGTGAACCGTTCGGACGGGCTTCCGCTCGCGCAGGGAGTCGAATTCGGTTGATGCAGAACCTGATCGAACGCCGCTGCCGGATCAGACGTGCCGTCGCCGGATCCGGATCGGTTCGCCGGTCTCCACTCCCGCGTCGTCGAGCGGTGTCCCCTTCCGTTTCGCGATCTCGGACACCGACTCGACCGCCGCGAGCCCCGGCGATCCGGCGCGCGCCGGCGCTTCGTCGTAGAGCTCGAACCACGGGTAGCCGCGTGCGGCGTACTCGGCGGCGGTGAGCGGCTCGGTCGGCGGCGGCGCGCCCGTGAGGTCGTGCCACCGGGCGCTGTCGAGCAGATCGACACGCACGGTCGAGGACTGCCCGAGATCCCACGCGCCCGGCACTTCGACGGGTGTGGCGATGCCCTGCGTGACGGCGCCGCCGGCGCCGAGGCCCATCGCCGCAGGCATCACCGAGAACATCCGCACCGGCTCCTGCTCCCGCTCCTTCCGTCGCTTCTCCCAGACCTCGGCCCGGAGGGGATACGCGACGATCCGCACACCCCCGAGCGCCGGTGATTCGGACAGCTGCTCCTCCACCGTGCGGCCCTCACCGAGCCGCGCGGCGACGAACTGCCGCACCGACCCCCGCTCGACGCAGAACCCGTCGAGCCACGGCTGCTCGGGCACTTCGAAGTAGTCCTCGCCGTCGAAATCCGGTTCGGGTGACCACGCCCCACCGGTCACCGCGTTCACATCGCCGACGCCGACCTTGACCAGGAACGGATACCGGCAGTCGAACTTGATCCAACACGCCTCCGACTGCCACACGGGCAACGCCAGGCGGTCCCCGACCACCCGCACCGGGAACGTACCCAGGCTCGGCGGCAGCGGATACTCCCTGCCGTCGTCGGGCACGCGGACGGTGCGGTGGAAGGTCACCCGCAGTTCGGCAGCGGTGTGGACGTCGGGGAACTCGAAGTACAACGTGTCGTGGTCGACGCTCAACGCCATGACATCCCCAGCCCTTCTCCGGGCGCCGCGGTCGGTGCTACCGCAGCGCATCGATCAGTTCATCCTTCCGCACGTCCGAGTATCCGCGTGTCCGAGCGCCCGGTCGATCCGAGTTGCTCCGCACACTTCGTCGGGTGTGACCGTCCGCGGGTACCCCGCGCGTGAACCGCGCAGTCCGGGGACGCACACTCCGGGAGCACCCACTGTGGCGTACGCCACATCCTGTGGTAGACCATGGGCATGTACCCAGGGAACTTCGTCGCCGCCACCCCCGACAAGCCCGCGATCGTGCGGCCCTCCACCGGCGAATCGCGCACCTACCGGCAACTCGACGAGAACTCGCTGCGGCTGGCGAAACACCTGCGCGCGCTGGGGTTGCGGCGCGGTGACCACGTCGCGCTCGTCTCCGACAACGATCTGCGGGTCATGGAGGTGTACTGGGCGGCGTTGCGGTCGGGGCTCTACATCACCGCCGTCGATCACCACCTGACCCCCGACGAGGCGGCCTACATCGTCGGTGACTGCGGCGCGAAGGCCCTGATCGTATCGGCGAACGCGCTCTCCGCGGTCGACACCGCCCCCGATGCGTATCCCGGGGTCGAGCACCGCCTCGTGTACGGCGGGGTACTGCCCGGGTTCGACGAGTACGCGAGCACCCTCGACATGTACGACACCGCGCCGCTCGACGATCAGCCGCGGGGCCAGGACATGCTGTACTCGTCGGGTACCACGGGCCGCCCCAAGGGCATCGAACCGAAGCTGCCCGACGGGCAGATCCAGGAGATCCCCGACCCCTACACCGCGGTGTTCGCACCCATGTACGGCTTCGATGCCGACACCGTCTACCTGTGCCCGGCGCCGCTGTATCACGCTGCGCCGCTACGTTTCTGCGGGACGATCCAGTCCGTCGGCGGCACGGTGGTGCTGATGGATCGTTTCGATCCGGAGGACGCTCTCGCACTCATCGACCGGTACCGGGTGACCGCGAGCCAGTGGGTTCCCACCATGTTCGTGCGGATGCTGAAGCTCCCCGAGGAGACCCGCGCGAAGTACGACGTCTCCAGCATGAAGGTCGCCGTGCACGCCGCGGCACCGTGCCCACCCGAGATCAAACGGGCCATGATCGAATGGTGGGGGCCGGTGATCAACGAGTACTACGCCGCCACCGAAGGTTCGGGCGTGACGTTCATCGACTCCGCACAGGCCCTCGCCCACCCGGGCTCGGTGGGGCGCGACGGCGTTCTGGGTGTCGTGCACATCTGCGACGAGGACGGCGCCGAACTGCCCACCGGGTCCGTCGGCACGGTGTGGTGGGAACGGGACGAACGACCGTTCGAATATCACAACGATCCCGAGAAGACCGCGAAGGCGACACATCCCGAGCACCCGACGTGGACGACGAGCGGCGACATCGGGTACCTCGACGAGGACCGCTTCCTGTACCTCACCGACCGCGCCGCATTCATGATCATCTCCGGTGGGGTGAACATCTATCCGCAGGAATCGGAGAACGCGCTCACCCTGCACCCGAAGGTGTTCGACGTCGCCGTCATCGGAGTGCCCGACGCCGAGATGGGCGAGGTGGTCAAGGCCGTCGTGCAACTCGCCGACGGTGTCGAACCGGGGCCGGACGTCGAGCAGGAACTGCTCGCGTACGTGCGGTCGAAGGTGTCGCACTACAAGGCGCCGCGGAGCATCGACTTCTCCGACGACCTGCCCCGCACCCCCACCGGCAAGCTCGTCAAGCGCGAGCTGCGGGCCCGCTACCTGCCCGTCCCGTCGTGATCGACCCGGATCTGGAGGCGCTCGCCCGTTCGCTCCCGGCTGGTGTTCTGGTCACCGACCCGGACATTCTCGCCGGATACCGGCACGACCGGGCCGCCGATCCGGATGCCCGCGCACCGCGCGCGCTGGTGCGCGCCACGTCCACCGCCGACGTGCAGGCGACTCTGCGATGGGCGTCCGCGCACCGTGTGCCGGTCGTACCGCGCGGTGCCGGGACGAGTCTGTCGGGCGGGTCCGGGGGTCTCGCCGACGGGATCGTGCTCAGCACCGAGAAGATGCGCGCGATCGTCGTCGACCCCGCGACCCGCACCGCAGTCGCACAACCCGGATTGCTGAATGCGGAGGTCAAGGCCGCCGCGGCCGAGCACGAGCTGTGGTATCCGCCCGATCCGTCGTCGTTCGAGATCTGCTCGATCGGCGGGAACGTCGCCACCAACGCCGGAGGCCTGTGCTGCGTGAAGTACGGGGTGACCACCGATTACGTACTCGGACTGGAGGTGGTGCTCGCCGACGGTACCGCGGTGCGGCTCGGTGGTCCGCGACTCGAGGACGTCGCGGGCCTGTCGCTCACGAAACTGTTCGTCGGCAGCGAGGGCACGCTCGGGGTCGTCACCGAGGTCACGTTGCGACTGTTGCCGCCGCAGCCGCCCGCGGCGACGCTGGTCGCGACGTTCGCGTCGGTTCAGGCCGCGGCCGACGCCGTCGTCACGATCACCGGGGTGCTGCGACCGGCGATGCTCGAGTTCATGGACCGCACCACGATCGGGGCCGTGGAGGATGCGCTGCGGATGGGCCTCGACCGCGACGCGGCGGCGATGCTCATCGCGCGCTCCGACGCTGCGGGACCGGCCGCGGCGGCGGAGATCGAGACGATGGTGGCGGCGTGCCGCGACGCCGGGGCGACCGAGGTGTTCGACACCGCCGATCCCGACGAGGGTGAGGCATTCGCGGCGGCGAGGCGCATGGCGATCCCCGCCGTCGAGCGACTCGGCCCGCTTCTGCTCGAGGACGTCGGTGTGCCACTGCCGGCGCTACCCGACCTCGTCGCGGGTATCGCGGCGATCGCCGCCGCACAGGACGTGACGATCGCGGTGATCGCACACGCGGGTGACGGCAACACCCACCCGTTGATCGTGCACGATCCCGCCGATCCGGACCTGACGGCCCGCGCCCACGTCGCCTTCGGTGCCGTGATGGATCTGGCCATCGACCTCGGCGGCACGATCACCGGGGAGCACGGTGTGGGCCGGTTGAAGAAACCGTGGCTGCCGGCGCAGGTGGGTCCCGACGTGATGGCGTTGACCCGACGGGTCGAGGACGCCCTGGATCCGGCGGGCATCCTCAATCCGGTGGTGCTCTGATCCGGTCTGCCGGGTGGCCGTCCGCACCGGCTCGGCGACGGCACAGAACCGGCAGTACCGCCGAGCGACACGTCCGGCCATAATCGGGGCGTGAACATGCGTGCGCCCGAACCGGGCTTCGACCTTCCGTTGCGCGACACCCGGTATCGGGAACTCGAGCAGTACCCCGAGTTCGGGGCCGTGACCGCGTGGTTGCGGGACTATGTGCGGTCGACGGTTCCGAAACCGAGAATCAGCGAACGCGAGTACTGGTCCGTCACGTGCCTGCCCACCGACGACGCGTCCGAACAGGGCCACCGCCTCGTCAGCGTGTACGCCGGGGATCACGAGGTGGCGTGCCTCTACCTCGACCTGCGCACCGCCGGTGCGCGACGTCTGTGCGGCTTCGTGGCCGTCGACGCCGACAGCCTGCAGCGCGCGTGCGGCACCGATCTCGACACGATCGTCGCCGACAATCCCGAACTGCGGTTCCGCCCCTACGACGGGTACTGGTCGATCGGCTGGCTCGACACTCCCGCATGCCGCGAGCAGTTCGAGGCACTGCCGTGGCGCGGTGCCGCCACCGACCTCGTCTCCGGGCTCATGCGGGCCGGTCGCAACAGTTCGGCGCGCACACACTGCCCGCAGATCGCGATGTTCGTGTTCGACGACTGACCGGTCGCTGTCGGTGCCGGGGTGCACGATGGACGGGTGACCGACGTCCTCGACCGCTTCACGGCACCCACGCGGGCGTGGTTCGACGGCGCGTTCGACGCGCCGACGACCGCTCAGCTCGGCGCATGGGATGCCGTGTCGTCCGGTGCGCACACCCTGGTGGTCGCGCCGACGGGATCCGGCAAGACGCTGTCGGCGTTCCTGTGGTCCCTCGACCGGCTCGCCTCGACCCCGATCGACGTCCACGCCGCACGCGAACACCGCACCCGCGTGCTGTACATCTCGCCGCTCAAGGCGCTCGGGGTGGACGTCGAACGGAACCTGCGTGCCCCGCTCGTCGGCATCACGCAGACGGCGCGCCGCCTCGGGGTGGAACCGCCGGAGATCACCGTCGGGGTCCGTTCCGGCGACACCCCCCAGGCCACACGACGGACCCTGGCCCGCACCCCGCCCGACATCCTCATCACCACACCCGAGTCGCTGTTCCTGATGCTGACCTCCGCGGTCCGCGACACCCTCGCCGGTGTCGACACGGTGATCGTCGACGAGGTGCACGCGGTTGCCGGCACCAAGCGCGGTGCCCATCTGGCACTGTCGCTCGAACGGCTCGACCGGCTGCTGCCGACCCCGGCACAACGCATCGGGTTGTCCGCCACCGTGCGCCCGCCCGAGGAGGTCGCACGGTTCCTCGCGGGCAACGCTCCCGTGCGGATCGTGGCGCCGCCGGCGAGCAAGACCTGGGATCTGACCGTGCAGGTGCCGGTCGAGGACATGACCGAACTCGGTGTGGCACCGGCGGCCCCGACCGACGACCCCGCCGCGGCGTTCCCGGACGACGAACCCGCCCTCCCGCAGACCGGCTCGATCTGGCCGCACGTCGAGGAACAGATCGTCGATCTCGTCGAAACGCACCGCTCCACCATCGTGTTCGCGAATTCGCGGCGGCTCGCCGAACGGCTCACGGCCCGGCTCAACGAGATCCACGTCGAGCGCACCGGCGGCACCGTCACCCGCGAGGGTGCACCCCCGTCGCAGTCGGGGTTGCCGTCGGAGGTCGGGTACGGGGCGGATCCGGTGCTGGCGCGCGCCCACCACGGGTCGGTGAGCAAGGAGCAGCGCGCGCTGATCGAGGACGACCTCAAATCGGGGCGGTTGCGCTGTGTCGTCGCGACCTCGAGTCTCGAACTCGGCATCGACATGGGCTCCGTCGACCTGGTGATCCAGGTGGAGTCCCCACCGTCCGTCGCGAGCGGATTGCAGCGCGTGGGCCGGGCCGGCCACCGCGTCGGCGAGACCTCCCGCGGGGTGTTCTTCCCCAAACACCGCACCGATCTGCTGCACTGCGCGGTGACCGTCGAGCGGATGGTCGCCGGTCGCATCGAGGCCCTGCAGATCCCCGCGAACCCCCTCGACGTACTCGCACAGCAGACGGTCGCCGCCGCCGCACTCGAACCGATCGACGTCGACGACTGGTTCGACACCGTCCGTCGTAGCGGCTCGTTCGCCACCCTCTCCCGCGGGGTGTACGAGGCCGTCCTCGATCTGCTCGCCGGGCGCTACCCGTCCGACGAGTTCGCCGAACTGCGTCCGCGCCTGGTGTGGGACCGCACCGACGGCACCCTCACCGGTCGGCCCGGCGCCCAACGACTCGCGGTCACCTCGGGCGGCACCATCCCCGACCGGGGCCTGTTCGCGGTGTACATGGTCGGCGAGAAGAACACCCGCGTCGGCGAACTCGACGAGGAGATGGTGTACGAGTCCCGGGTCGGTGACGTGTTCACGCTCGGCGCGACCAGCTGGCGCATCGAGGACATCACCTTCGACCGGGTGCTGGTCTCCCCCGCCTACGGCCGCCCCGGACGGTTGCCGTTCTGGCACGGCGACAACCCGGGCAGGCCCGCCGAGCTCGGCGCTGCACTCGGGGCGTTCGTCCGCGATCTCGGGCAGGCCGACCGGGACGATGCCGTCACCCGCTGCCACACGGGCGGCCTCGATGCGTACTCCACCGCGAATCTGCTGCGCCTGCTCGACGAGCAACGCACCGCGACGGGACGGCTGCCCACCGACCGCACGCTCGTCGTCGAACGATTCCGCGACGAACTCGGCGACTGGCGGCTGGTGCTGCACTCACCGTACGGATTGCGGGTACACGCACCGTGGGCGCTGGCGGTGGGCTCGCGGATGCACGAACGCTACGGTGTCGACACCCATCCCACCCCGTCCGACGACGGCATCATCGTGCGGGTGCCCGACACCGAGGACGACCCGCCGGGCGCCGACGTGTTCGTCTTCGACCACGACGAGATCGAGGACCTGGTCACCGACGCGGTGGGTGGTTCCGCCCTGTTCGCGTCGCGCTTCCGCGAGTGCGCGGCACGCGCATTGCTGCTGCCGCGCCGCAACCCGGGAAAGCGGGCACCGCTGTGGCAGCAGCGGCAGCGCGCGGCGCAACTGCTCGATGTCGCCCGCCGCTATCCGGATTTCCCGATCCTGCTCGAGACGGTGCGGGAATGCCTGCAGGACGTCTACGACCTGCCCGCATTGCGCGACCTGCTCGGGCAGGTCGCCCGCCGCCGGATCCGGCTCGTGGAGGTGGAGACCGCCTCGGCGTCCCCGTTCGCGACGTCGCTGTTGTTCGACTACGTCGGCGAGTTCCTGTACGAAGGCGACAGCCCACTGGCCGAACGGCGCGCCGCCGCACTCTCGCTCGACTCGGCGCTGCTCGCCGAGCTGCTCGGCCGCGTCGAACTGCGTGAACTCCTCGACGCCGACGTGCTCGAACGCGCCGAACTCGAACTGCAACGTCTCGTACCCGAGCGACATGCCCGCGATGCCGAAGGTGTCGCCGACCTGCTGCGCCTGCTCGGTCCCCTCACCGCCGGGGAACTGGCCCAGCGGTGCACCGGTGATCCGGCACCGTGGCTCGCGGACCTGGCGGCACGACGTCGGGTGCTGGAGGTGTCGTTCGCGGGCCGGCAGTGGTGGACGGCGATCGAGGACGCCTCCCGCCTGCGCGATGCGCTCGGCGTCCCGTTGCCGATCGGGGTTCCGTCCGCCTTCGTCGAGCCCGTCGCCGATCCGCTGGGTGATCTGACGGGACGGTTCGCGCGTACCCATGGCCCGTTCACCGTCGCGCAGGTCGCCGAACGATTCGGGCTCGGCAGCGCCGTGGTCGACACGGTGCTGCAGCGTCTGGCATCCGAGAAACGCGTCACCCCGGGCGAATTCCGACCGGGTGCAGCGGGGCCGGAGTGGTGCGACAGCGAGGTGTTGCGGCGGCTGCGGCGACGGTCGCTGGCCGCGGCGCGTCACGAGGTGGAACCGGTGAGCACCGCGACGCTGGGCCGGTTCCTGCCCGACTGGCATCATCTCGGCGGCGGTCCCGGTACGGAGGCTCTGTACGGCGTCGACGGTGTCGCGGCGGTGATCGAGCAGATCGCGGGGGTCCGGGTTCCCGCGAGCGCCCTCGAGCCGTTGATCCTCGCGCCGCGGGTCCGCGACTACCGCCCGACGATGCTCGACGAGCTGACCGCCGCCGGTGAGATCGTGTGGTCCGGATCCGGTGCGATCTCCGGCAAGGACGGCTGGGTCGCGTTGCACCCCGCCGACCTCGCACCCGCGACCCTCGCTCCCGTCGACGACATCGACCTGTCCGACGTGCACCGTGCGATCCTCGAGTCGCTCGCCGGCGGCGGTGCCTTCTTCTTCCGCGGGCTCGCCGACGCGGTGACGGCGTCCGCTCCCGACTCGACCGTCTCCGACACGACGGTGGCGGCGGCGCTGTGGGATCTGGTGTGGAGCGGGCATCTCACCGGCGACACGCTCGCCCCGCTGCGCGCGTTGATCGGCGACACCTCACGTGCCACACCCGCGCACCGCGCGCCGCGGCGCCCCCCGCGGGCCCGGATGTACCGCGCGCGGCCCGCGACGACGCAGCGCAGCGGCCCACCCACCGTCGCGGGCCGATGGTCGCTGCTGCCGGCCCGCGAGACCGGACCGACCGTACGCGCGCACACGACCGCGGAGCTGCTCCTCGAACGGTACGGCGTGGTCACCCGGGGATCGGTGGAAGCGGAGTCCGTACCGGGTGGTTTCGCGCTGGTGTACAAGGTGCTGGGCCGGTTCGAGGAGTCCGGCCGGTGCCGGCGCGGATACTTCGTGGAGTCACTCGGCGGCGCACAGTTCTCCACCCCCGACGTCGTCGACAGGCTGCGCTCGTTCTCCGACTCGCTCGAGGGTCGACACACCGAAACGGCGGCCGTGACCCTCGCGGCGTGCGACCCCGCGAATCCGTACGGTGCGGCGCTGCCGTGGCCGAAGAGCACCGTGGGGGACGGTGGTACACGCCACCGTCCCGGCCGCAAGGCAGGTGGTCTCGTCGTGCTCGTCGACGGATCCCTCGCGATGTTCGTCGAACGGGGCGGACGCACGGTGCTCACGTTCACCGGCGATCCGGGGATCCTGCGGGTGGCGTGCGGTTCCCTGGCCGCGACGGTCAAGCGCGGCGGGGTGGACCGGATCGTCGTCGAGAAGGTCGACGGCGCGTCCATCCACGGTCACGGATTCGCAGACCTGCTCGCCGAGTCCGGGTTCTCGGCGACGCCGCGCGGCTACCGATTGCGGTCGTGACGTGCCCGAGCGCGGTTCGTGTACCGACCGCGGGGCCGCCGCATCAGCCGGCGGGGCCCGCGGATCGGTGAGCGTCGTGGCCGGCGCGTTCGAGCAGCGTCACGCAGTGCCGGATCAGGGTTTCCCTCGGCACGTCGACCGCACCGTCGAGGTACCCCATGAACAGGCTCGTCAGCGCCCCCACGAGCCCGAATGCGACCATCGTGCGCACGGCGTCGTCGTCGATCGCGGTGAGCTGCGCGCTGACGAGCGCGACGAACACGGGGGCGAGTTCGACGCCGCGGCCGCTGATCGCCGGCTCGCGTAACGGTGCGAGCAGCAGCATCCGCCCCATCGCCGGTTCGTCGACCATCAGCGACACGAACGCCCGCACCGCGGACTCCGCCCGGCACGACGGTTCGGCACCGTCGACGGCCTCGACCAACACATCGCGGGCACGGGCCCCGACGTGGGCGTAGACCTCGCGGACGAAACCGTCGCGGTCGGTGAAACTCTCGTAGAAGTATCGTTCCGTCAACCCCGCCGCGCGACACACCGCACGCACACCGCCGCCGGCGCCGTCCGCCGCTCCGAGGACCTCGACACCGGCGGCGAGCAACTGTTCGCGGCGTACACGGCGACGCTCGTCCAGTGCGATACCCGCCCAGCTGCGGCGAGAAGTGGCCACCTGATCGATTCCCGTCGTCGACTGTGTACTGCGCGAATCCTACTCCGACGACCGACCCGGTCTGCGGCACCCGCTCGGGACACCGTCCACCGCCCGAATTCGACCACCGGAGACGATCCGATGTGACACGCTGAGGTGTGCCCGCCGTCCTGACCCGCCACCGACCACTGCCGGAGCGGTCCGCCTCGGGCCGGATGAGCGCCTACATCTACGGCAACCTCATCGTGCTCGCCACCCTGGTACCCATCACCACCACCTCTCAGTACGTGGGTATCGCGATCGTGCTCGGCACATCGTTCTCGACGTTCCTGGCCCACGCCTTCGCCGAGGCGGTGGCGCTGTCGGTGCACGAAGGCAAGGAACTCTCGCGCGCCGAACGCCTCGGGGAGCTACGCGACTCGGTGCCGATCCTCTCGTCGGCGGTGATGCCGTGCCTGATCCTCGCGACGGCATGGGTGGGGTGGCTCGAGCCGCGCACCGCCCAGACCCTCGCCGAGGTCACCGTGCTGGTGCGCATCGCGTCGACGGTGTTCGTGATCCAGCGTCTGCTCGGTCGCAGACCGACCACATCGACGGTCGTCGCGGCCGCAGCGATCGCCGTCACGGCCACCATCGTGGTGGTCGTGAAGATCGCCCTCACGCACTGACGCGGTGTCCGCGTCCTCACGCACTGACGCGGTGTCCGCGTCCCCGTGAACGATCCGGCGTCCCGCGGCCCGGTCAGGTGCGTCACTGCTCAGCGCGGCACGGGAACGGGTTCGAGGATCTCCGCGCGGGCCTCCGGCGCGGCCGCGCGCAGGGCATCGGCCGATTCGTCGTCGGGTTGCGTCTGCGAACGGATCTCGGCGTCGACCCGGGCCCGGTAGGTCTCGACCTCGCGCTCCACGGTCGCGTCGTCCCACCCCAGCACCGGCGCGACGAGCCGCGCGACCTGCTCGGCACAGTGCATCCCGCGGTGCGGGTACTCGATGGAGATGCGGGTGCGGCGGGCGAGGATGTCCTCGAGGTGCAGTGCCCCCTCCGCCGCGGCCGCGTACACCGCCTCCACCTGCAGGTACTGCGGGGCGTCGGTGAGCGGTTCGAGCAGTTCCGGGCTGGCCTGCGCGTAGCCGAGGACGTCGTCGATCAACGACCCGTAGCGATCCAACAGATGCTTGATCCGGTACGGGTGCAGGCCGTACTGCTCGGCGAGGTTCATGGTCTGGTTCACCAGCGCGAAGTAGCCGTCGGCGCCGAGGAGCGGCACCTTCTCGGTGATCGACGACGCGATGCGGGTGGGGATGTCCTCGGCCGCGACGTCGACGGCGTCCTCTGCCATCACCCGATAGGTGGTGTACTTGCCGCCGGCGATCGCGATCAGGCCGGGTGCGACCCGCGCGACGGCGTGCTCGCGCGACAGCTTCGACGTCTCGTCGCTCTCCCCCGCGAGCAACGGGCGCAGCCCCGCGTACACGCCGTCGATGTCGTCGTGGGTCAGCGGCGCCACGAGCACCTTGTTGACGTGTGTGAGCAGATAGTCGATGTCGGCCTTCGTCGCCGCCGGATGCGCCAGGTCGAGATTCCAGTCGGTGTCGGTGGTCCCGATGATCCAATGGTTGCCCCACGGGATCACGAACAGCACCGACTTCTCGGTGCGCAGGATGATCGCCGAATCACTGACGATCCGGTCGCGCGGCACGACGATGTGCACACCCTTCGAGGCGCGCACCCGGAATCGGCCACGCTGTCGCGACAAGGCCTGCAGTTCGTCGGTCCACACACCGGTCGCGTTGATCACGACGCTCGCTCGGACCTCGGTGACGGCGCCGGATTCGCTGTCGCGCACCCGGACTCCCGAGACGCGATCGGCTTCGCGCAGGAAGCCGACGACCTGCGTGGACGTCCGGACGACTGCGCCGTACTGGGCCGCGGTGCGGGCCACCGTCATGGTGTGCCGGGCGTCGTCGACGACGGTGTCGTAGTAGCGGATCCCCCCGACGAGCGCGTCGCGGCGCATCCCCGGTGCCATCCGCAACGCACCGGCCCGGGTCAAGTGTTTCTGCGCGGGAACGGATTTCGCTCCGCCCATCCGGTCGTACAGAAAAATTCCCGCCGCGATGTAGGGCCGCTCCCAACCACGATGGGTGAGCGGGAACAGGAACTTCAACGGCTTGACCAGGTGTGGGGCGAGCGTGGTCAGCGACAGCTCCCGCTCCCGCAGTGCCTCGCGGACCAGACCGAACTCGAGTTGCTCCAGGTATCGCAGGCCGCCGTGGAACATCTTCGACGACCGGCTCGAGGTGCCGGACGCGAAATCGCGGGCCTCCACCAACGCCACCCTCAGTCCGCGGGTGGCGGCGTCGAGCGCAGTTCCGGCGCCGACCACACCCCCACCGATGACCACGACGTCGAATTCCCCGTCACCGAGGTGCCGCCACGCGTCGGCACGCTGCTGCGGCCCGAGGATCTGCATATCGGACTGGTTGGACACCGCACCGCTCCCGTGAGTCGCCGACGTATCGCGCACAAGGGTAGTAGTTTCGAGCCCACTGCGCTGGCCCATCGGGCCCATGCATTCTGTGACCTGCGCAGCAGACGCGACCCGCCGGACCTCGAGGACCACCGTGAACCAGTACATCGCCGCGATCGACCAGGGAACCACGTCCAGCCGCTGCATCATCTTCGACCACGACGGACGGGTGGTGTCCGTCGCGCAGAAGGAACACCGGCAGATCTTCCCGCGCGCCGGCTGGGTGGAGCACGACCCCGACGAACTGTGGCTCACCACCCGCGAGGTCGGGGCGGCGGCTCTGGCGAAGGCGGACCTGCGGCGCGCCGACATCGCGGCGATCGGCATCACCAACCAGCGGGAGACCACCGTCGTGTGGGATCGCACGACCGGACGGCCCGTGTACAACGCGATCGTGTGGCAGGACACCCGCACCGACCGACTCGTCGACCGGCTCGGCGGCGACGCCGGCCCCGATCGCTACCGCACGACGACGGGCCTGCCGTTGTCGACCTACTTCTCCGGACCGAAGATCCGCTGGATACTCGACAACGTCGACGGTGCCCGCGAGAAGGCGGAGGCCGGTGAACTCGCGTTCGGTACCGTCGACAGCTGGATCGTGTGGCACCTGACCGGCGGCACCGGCGAGGACGGTAGCGAGCCCGGTGTGCACGTCACCGACGTCACCAACGCGTCGCGCACGATGCTGATGGATCTGAAGACACTGCAATGGGATCCGCAGATCTGCGACGACTTCGGGATTCCGGCGTCCATGCTGCCGCAGATCCGCAGTTCGTCCGAGGTGTACGGATACGCGCGGGAACGCGGCCCGCTCGCAGGGGTTCCCGTGGCCGGCATCCTCGGTGATCAGCAGGCCGCCACCTTCGGGCAGGCGTGCCTGTCCCCCGGGGAAGCGAAGAACACCTACGGCACAGGCAATTTCCTGCTCCTGAATACCGGCACCACCCCGGTCGTCAGCGACCACGGGCTGCTCACGACCGTCTGCTATCGCATCGGCGATGCCCCCGCGGTGTACGCACTCGAAGGCTCGGTCGCGGTCACCGGGTCCCTCGTCCAATGGCTCCGCGACAACCTCGGAATCATCGGGTCCGCCGCCGAGATCGAACAGCTCGCGGCAGCGGTCCCCGACAACGGGGGCGCCTACTTCGTCCCCGCGTTCTCCGGGCTGTTCGCACCGCGCTGGCGCCCCGACGCGCGCGGCGCGATCGTGGGCCTGACCCGGTTCGTCGACAAACGCCACCTGGCCCGGGCGGCCCTCGAGGCCACCGCCTATCAGACCCGTGAGGTGCTCGAGGCGATGCGCGCCGACTCCGCGGTCGGTCTGCGCACACTCAAGGTCGACGGCGGGATGGTCGCCAACGAGCTGCTCATGCAGTTCCAGTCGGACATCCTCGGTGTCCCGGTGGTGCGGCCGGTCGTGCCGGAGACGACCGCGCTCGGCGCGGCGTACGCCGCCGGGATCGCCGTCGGTTACTGGAGCGGCGAAGACGACATCCGCCGGAACTGGGCGGCCGACAAGACCTGGGAACCCACCATGGACGCCGACGAACGCGAACGCCTCTATGCCGCGTGGAACAAGGCCGTCGAACGGACCTACGACTGGGTCTGACCCATCCCGGTCGCGCAGGCGGACGTCGGCAGGGCGTGCGCGACCCTCGTGCGCATGTTCTCCTGCCCGACCTCCGCGGGGTCGGTGAGGTAGTACTCCCGGACGGGACCGACGGCGTCGACGCCGCGCATCGACAGATCGGTGAACAACGCGTGGTACGCGACGGGCAGCAGCGACACCGGGCCGGTGAACTCGACCGCGACGAAGAGGCCGCCGGGCAGGTGGACGGCGCCGGCGACGTCCGGTGTCGCCTCGATCCCGACCCCGAAGTCGACGGGTCCGGCGAGCACGGCCGGATACCGGCCCACCACCGGCGCACCGAGGTCGAGACCGAGCGCGGCGGCTTCACCGAGCAGATCCTCGATCGCGCGCGCGACCGTGCGGTCCAGATCGTCCGACTCGGACCTGCCGTCCCGCCACAGCACCACCTGATCGTCGATGCGGAGCACGCGCACGGGCAGGTCCGCCGAGACCATCTGTTCGAGCGATCCGACGAGCGCGAGCGAACGCAGCGCCCGCTGCGCCTCGGTCTCGATGCGGGCCCTCTCGGCGGCCAGCACGTGGGCGCCTCCCGCCGGGTCGCCGACGATCTCCCGGATCGCCGCGATCGACACCCCGGCGCGTCGCAGCAGACCGATCCGCAGCGCGGTCGCGAGTTGGGCACCCCCGTAGTAGCGGTATCCCGTGTACGGATCCACCCGGCCCGGGGTGAGCAGACCCTCGGCGTCGTAGTGACGCAGCGCCTTCACTGTGAGCCGCGACACTCTCGCGAACTCACCGATGGTCATCCACCGGCCGGGATCGCTCACGTCGCAACGGCCTCCGAGCCGGCCGTGCCGAACTCCCCCGCATACGGGATCACGGTGATCACATCGACGAGCAGCCCGTCGGGGTCGACGGTCATGAAGTGCCTCTGCCCGAAGTCCTCGCTGCGCAGGTCCAGGGCGACGGGAAGCCCCGCCGCCCGCGCACGCTCGTGCACGGCGTCGACGTCGTCGACCTCGACCGAGACGAGCACACCCGCGGGCGAACCCCGATACCCGTCCGGGATCGTCGCGTGTCCGTGGACGACCAACCCGAGTTGCACCGATTCGTCGTCGGTGGACTGCAACTGTACGTACCAGTCGCCGTCGAAGACGACGGCCAGCCCGAGCAGGTCCACGTAGAACTCGCGGCTGCGGCGGAGGTCGGCGACGGGGACGACCGGGAAGATGCTGTGTGTGGTCATGGTTCCACCGTCGACCCTCCCCCGAGGGGAGGGTCAACGGCAGCCGCGACCGTTGCCACCGCCATCGTCAGTCCAGGTCGTCGTGCCGCATCAGTTGGCGGGCCGCCTCCGTGATCGAACCGCTCAGGGACGGGTACACGGAGAAGGTCTGCGCCAGGTCGCTGACGGTGAGATTGTTCTGGACGGCCAGCGCGATCGGCAGGATCAGCTCCGACGCGGTGGGCGCGACGACGACACCGCCGATCACCACTCCCGTGGCGGGACGGCAGAAGATCTTCACGAAGCCGCGTCGCACGCCGGACATCTTCGCGCGCGGATTCGTGTTCAGCGGCAGCATCACGGTCCGGGCCGGGATCTCGCCGTTGTCGATCATCGCCTGGCTCACGCCGACAGCGGCGATCTCGGGGCGGGTGAACACGGCGGCGGCGACGGTGCGGAGTTTGATGGGCGAGACCCCCTCACCGAGCGCGTGGTACATCGCGATGCGGCCCTGCATCGCCGCGACCGACGCGAGGGGCAGCAATCCGGTGCAGTCACCCGCGGCATAGATGCCGGACACCGCGGTGCGCGACACCCGGTCGACGGGAAGGTATCCGCCCCGGTCGAGTTCGAGCCCGACCTTCTCGAGGCCCAGACCCCGGGTGTTGGGGACGGATCCGACGGTCATCAGCGCATGGCTGCCCTCGACGATCCGCCCGTCGGCGAGCAGCACCCGCACACCGTCCTCGGTGCGTTCGACCGAATCGGCCCGCGCGTGACGGACGAGGGTCACGCCGCGCTCCGACAACACCTCTTCGAGTACCAGCGCGGCGTCCTCGTCCTCGTGCGGCAGCACACGGTCCCGGCTGGACACCAGGGTGACCTGCACCCCGACTTCGGTGTAGGCGGAGACGAACTCGGCACCGGTGACACCCGATCCGACGACGACGAGGTGTTCGGGGAGCCGGTCGAGATCGTAGAGCTGCCGCCACGTGAGGATCCGTTCGCCGTCCGGCTCGGCATTCGGCAGCACACGGGGGCTCGCGCCCGTCGCGATGAGGACGACGTCCGCGTCGAGAACCTTCTCCTCACCGGTGTGGAGGTCGGCGCGCACCTGGTGGGCGGCCATCCCGGGCTGCGGGTCGATGAGCTCGCCGCGCCCCGCATACAGTGCGACGCCCGCGGCCTCGAGCTTCGTACGGATGTCCGCGGACTGCGCGTGCGCCAGGCTCTTGACGCGGGCGTGTACCTGCGGGAGCGCGACGGTGGCGCGATCGAGTTCGATCCCGAGGTCGCCGGCACGCCGCATGTCGGTGCGCACCCCGGTCGATGCGATGAAGGTCTTGGAGGGGACGCAGTCGAACAGGACGCAGGCGCCGCCGATCCCCTCGGAATCGATCACAGAAACCGAAGCGCCGTACTGCGATGCCACCAGCGCTGCCTCGTATCCGGCAGGGCCGCCGCCGATGATGACGATGCGGGTCATGGTTCTCCTCTGTATCGATTCCGAATGGGGGTGTCGGCTCGTTGTGCGGTGTCCGCCGGGGTACGCGAACTCCGCCGACAACGCTATGCCACCGCCCACCCGAAGCGCACACGGACCGCGCATCCGTCCACCGTCGACGCCGCCGATGTGAGATCTGTCGCATCCGCATCGACGCACTCGGGAACCGGACGCCACCCGACCCCGTCGGTGGCCGCGCCGGGAAACAGTTAGCCTTGTGGGCGTGCCGATCTACGCCGCCTACGGGTCCAACATGCATCCGGAGCAGATGCTGACGCGCTGCCCGCACTCGCCCATGTCGGGCACCGGGTGGCTGCACGGCTGGCGACTGACGTTCGCCGGTGCCGACATCGGCTGGGAAGGTGCACTCGCGACCGTCGTCGAGGATCCCGACTCGAAGGTGTTCGTCGTGTTGTACGACGTGCCCGGGGACGACGAGCGCAGCCTCGACCGGTGGGAGGGCGCCGAACTCGGATTCCACCGCAAGCTTCGGGTGCGTGTCGACACCGGCGACGGTGCCGTGCTGGCGTGGCTCTACGTGGTCGACGGTTACGAGGGTGGACTACCGTCGGCGCGCTACCTGGGCGTGATGGCCGACGCCGCCGAGATCGCGGGCGCCCCGGACGAGTACGTCCTGGATCTACGCACCCGCAACAGCCGCAACGTCGGCCCCGGTCGCCCCGACGTGTCCTGAGCCGCGACCCCGCAGCACACCGGACGTACGCGGCTCCGGCCCACGGCGCCTGCCGATCGGCGCAGACGGACCGCTACCACCCCGCGCGGGTCGGTGTCGTCGCGGCGGTCTAGGCGCGACGTCCCGACCCGGATCCGCCACCGAGCGCGAGATTCGTCAGGACCCGCACCCCGACGGGCAGTGCCCGTTCGTCCAGATCGAAGGTGGGTTGGTGGATGTCGAGTTCCGGCCCCGTCCCCGACCACACCCCGAGTCGCCCCATCGCCCCGGGAATCTGCTCGAGATACCAGGAGAAGTCCTCACCGCCACCGGACTGCGGGGTGTCGGACAGCACCTCCGGCCCGGCGGAACGGATCGCATCCTCGAACATGCGCGCCGAGATCTCGTCGTTGACCACCGGCGGAACACCGCGCCGGTAGTTCAATTCGTAACTGACCCCCGTGGGGGCGAGCAGACCGTGCACGATCTCGCGGACCATCGGCTCGAGCAACTGCCAGGTCTCGTGGTCGCCGGTGCGGACGGTTCCGGCGAGCATCCCGGTCCGCGGGATGGCGTTCGGGGCGTTCCCGGCACTGACCGCACCCCACACCATGACCGTGCCCGTGCGCGGATCGATCCTGCGGCTGAGCATGCCGGGCAGTCCGGTGATGACGGTGCCGAGCCCGTACACGAGGTCACCGGTGAGGTGCGGGCGTGAGGTGTGCCCACCCGGCGAGTCGAGGACGAGTTCGACGGTGTCGGCGGCGGACGTGATCGCGCCGACCCGTATCCCCACCCTGCCCACCTCGAGCCGCGGATCGCAGTGCAGCGCGAAGATCCGCGAGAGACCCTCGAGCCCCCCGGCGGCGACCACGTCGAGCGCCCCGCCGGGCATGACCTCCTCCGCGGGCTGGAACACCAGACGCACCCCGCACGGCAGGTCGGGGACCGTGGCGAGCGCCAGACCCGCACCGAGCAACACGGTGGTGTGCGCGTCGTGCCCGCACGCGTGCGCGACACCGGGCACGGTCGACGCGAAGGGCAGGCCCGTCATCTCGTGCAGCGGTAGGGCATCCATGTCCGCTCGCAGCCCGATGCGGGGACCACGATCCGGGCCCAGATCACAGATCAGGCCCGTGCCGCGGGGCAGCACCTTCGGGGTGAGCCCGGCTTCGACCAGTCGGGCCGCCACGAACTCGGTGGTGGCGTACTCCTGGCGGGCCAACTCGGGGTTGGCGTGGATGTGTCGGCGCCATGCGACGAGATCACCGGCGTGCTCGTCGAGCCACTTCTCCACGTAGGGGTTCATCGACGCGCCACCCCTTCGAGAAGCCGGGCCCGCTGCTGCGGGTCCCGGGCGGCGCGGGCGGCGGTCGCGGCCAGCGCGCGGGCGCCGTCGAGAACCGCACGGTCGGCGGACGCGGTGACGCACGCGGCCGCGAACGCCTCCTGATGGGTGACGGCGCCACCTGAGTCGAGGCCGATGACCGGGTGGATTCCCGGCATCACATTCGTCACGTTTCCCATGTCGGTGCTGCCCAGCGGGCGCGATCCTTCCTCCTCGACGGACAGCGGTGTGCGTCCGGACCCGATGATCTCCTCACGATATGCCTGCACGAGCCACGGGTCGGGAGTGAGTTCGGTGTAGGTGGGCGACACGGTCCGCACGGCGTGCGTGCACCCGGCGGCCAGCGCGCCGGCGGTGAAGCAGTCGTGGGCGCGGGCGGTGAGATCCGCGAGAGCCTCCGCGGTGGATGCCCGCAGGTAGTACAGCAATTCGGTGTGTCCGGGCACGATGTTCGGCGCGCTGCCGCCGTCGCTGACGATCCCGTGGATCTGCTGGCCCGGGTTCAGGTGCTGCCTCAGCAGACCGATCGCGACCTGCGCGACGGTGGCGGCGTCGGCGGCGTTGCGGCCGTACTCGGGCGCTGCGGAGGCGTGCGCCTCACGGCCGGTGTAGGCGACGGCGATGTCGGCGAGCGCCAGTGATGTCGCGCCGGTGATGTCGAACGGTCCGGGGTGCACCATCAGCGCGGCGCCGATGTCGTCGAACTCGCCGCGTTCGAGCATCAGCACCTTGCCACCACCGGTCTCCTCCGCGGGAGTTCCGACGACACGGACGGTGACACCCAGGGAGTCCGCGACGGCGGCGAGCCCCAGTCCGGCGCCCGCCGCCGCGGCCGCGATGATGTTGTGCCCGCACGCGTGCCCGATACCGGGCAGTGCGTCGTACTCGGCGAAGAACGCGAGAACCAGGTCGCCGTCGCCGAATCGCGCGTCGAACGCGGTCGGCAGGTCGGCGACGCCGGTGCGCACCTCGAAGCCACCGTCGCGCAGCACATCGACGATCTTCGCGGCACTGCGATGCTCGTCGAAGGCGAGCTCGGGTTCGGCGTGGATCGAATGCGACAGCGCGATCAAGGTGTCGGAGGCAGCCTCGATCGCGCGGTCGGCATCGGTGGTCACGTCGTCCAGTCTGTCATGCCGGACCGGCCGCAACGGTGCACCCGACGGGTACCGGTCTCAGCCGAACTTGAAGTTCGATTCGTCGGTCTTCGTCTCGAGCGCGGCGATGAGCGGGGTGTGCAGGCTCCGCTTGATTCCCGCGAGGTTCGGCCCGCGGGTGGCGGTGAGGGCCGCGGCCTGCTCGACGGCGGTGGCGAGGACCGCGTCGTCGTCGACGTGCCGCTCCACGATGCCCGCCGCCACGGCGTCGGCACCGCCGTAGCGTCGTCCGGTGGTCATCGCCTCCACCCCGGTCTGGATCGGCAGGCGTGCCCGGATGAGTGCGGCCATGCCCACCGTGAACGGCATGTTCAGTTGGACCTCCGGCAGGCACCAGTATCCGCGGTCGGCCCGCATCACGCGGAAGTCGTTGGTGAGCGCGAGCATCGCTCCGGCACCGAAGGCATGTCCCTGCACCGCCGCGACGGTCGCGGCGGGGAAGGTGAGCATCCGCACGTAGAGGCGGTGGACGGAGTCGAGGTACGCCGGGAGGTCACCGATGTGACCGAAGATCCAGTCGGTGTCGAGTCCGTTGCTCCAGAACTTGCCCGTCGCAGCGGTGACCAGCGCGGTCGGCCCGTCGTGCGCCTCGACCTCGTCGAGGAGGGTGTCGAGCTCGGTGAGCATGTCGGGGTGGAAGCGGTTCTCGCTGACCTCCTCACCACGGGTGCCGAGATGGAGGATGTGGACGTCGCCGTCGCGTTCGAGGTATGGCATGACGTCAAGGATATCCCCTTCTCTACTGACGAGTAACTTCTGTGGGCGTTAGGGTCTGAACTCATGGGAGCAGCCGAGATCCTCGACCCCACCGCCGAGGCCACCGCGGCGGCGACCGTCGTCGCCGAACGCACCGGAATCGACCGTCACGACGTCGCCGTCGTCCTCGGATCCGGCTGGCGGGCCGCCGTCGAACGATTCGGCGATCCGGTCGCGAGCATCGCCATGGGTGACCTGCCCGGTTTCGTCACACCGACAGCGGCCGGACACTCCGCGGCCGCGCATTCGGTCGTGTGCGGCGACAACGCCGTGCTCGTCCTCGCGGGCCGCACCCACGCCTACGAAGGGCACCACCTGAGCCGGGTCGTGCATCCGGTGCGCACCGCGGTCGCGGCCGGTGCGCACACTGTGATCCTGACCAACGCCGCCGGTGGTATCGATCCGTCGTACCGGGTCGGGCAGGCCGTTCTCGTCGCCGACCACCTCAACCTCACCGGCCGGTCACCGCTCGTCGGCGCGCAGTTCGTCGACCTCGTCGACGCCTACTCGGCGGACCTGCGGGCCCTCGCCCGACGCATCGATCCGACCCTCGCCGAAGGCGTGTACGCCGGACTGCCCGGGCCGCACTACGAGACGCCCGCCGAGATCCGGATGCTGCGGACCCTCGGCGCCGATCTGGTGGGCATGTCGACCGTGCACGAGACCATCGCGGCCCGTGCCGCCGGAGCTCGGGTCCTCGCGTTGTCGTTGGTGACCAACGCGGCCGCCGGTCTCACCGGCGAACACCTCGACCACGACGAGGTCCTCGCCGCCGGTCGTGACGCCGCCACCCGTATGGGCGATCTGGTGCGTGAACTGGCGGCATCGCTGTGACCCTCCGCTTCGGCACCGCCGGTCTGCGCGGCCCCGTCGGCGACGGCCCCGACCACATGAACGTGCCGGTGGTCACCCGCACCACCGCCGGCCTCGCGGTGTGGCTGATCGAGCACGGCCACGGCGGCGGCACCGTCGTCGTGGGGTGCGACGCACGCACCGGATCCGCCGAGTTCTTCACGGCCGCGACGGAGGTGCTGGCCGCCGCGGGATTCGACGTCGTCGCGCTGCCCCGTCCACTGCCCACCCCGGTGACCGCGTACGCGGTGCAGGCGCTGGGTGCCGTCGCCGGGGTGCAGATCACCGCCTCGCACAACCCCGCCTCCGACAACGGCTACAAGGTGTACCTGTCGGGTGGGGCGCAGCTCGTCTCCCCCGCCGACCGCGAGATCGAGGCCGCGATCGACGCCGCACCCGACGCGGCTGCCGTTCCCCGGACACCCGTCGAACCGGTCGGTGACGAGTTGGTCGAGCGATACCTCGACCGGGTCGCGTCGCTGCCGCGGTCGGGACACCGCGACCTGCGCATCGCTCTCACGCCGCTGCACGGGGTCGGCGGCGACACCGCCGTCGCCGCGTTGCGTCGCGCCGGGTTCACCGACGTGCACACCGTGTCGTCCCAGTTCGCACCCGATCCGGCGTTCCCGACGGTCGCCTACCCCAACCCGGAGGAACCCGGCGCCACCGACGCGCTGCTCACGCTCGCCGCCGAGGTGCACGCCGACCTGGCGATCGCACTCGACCCCGACGCCGACCGGTGTGCGGTGGGTGTGCGCGACGGCACCGGATGGCGGATGCTGCGCGGCGACGAGACGGGTGTGCTGCTCGGCGACCGCATCCTCGCGCACGCCCCCATCGGGTCGCTCGTCGCGACGACGATCGTGTCGTCGACGATGCTCGGCGACGTCGCCCACGCACGACGGGCGCGGTTCGCACGGACCCTCACCGGCTTCAAATGGCTCACCCGCGCCGGCGACGGATTGGTCTACGCGTACGAGGAGGCCGTCGGGCACTGCGTCGACCCCGACGCGGTCCGCGACAAGGACGGCGTCGCCACCGCAGTACTGGTCGCCGATCTCGCTGCCGAACTGAAGGCGGCCGGGCGCGGGCTCATCGACGCCCTCGACGACCTGTACCGCGAATTCGGCGTGCACCTCGGTGACCAGGTGTCGATCCGCTCCGACGACCTCACCCGCGTCGACGCGATCATGGCCGCCCTGCGCGCCGACCCGCCCGAGACACTGGCGGGAGTGCCCGTCACCACAACCGATCTCGCCACCGGGGGCGGTGCGCTCACCACCGATGCACTGGTGTTCGAGGGGGTCGGCGTGCGGGTCGTGGTCCGCCCGTCGGGTACGGAACCGAAGCTCAAGTGCTATCTGGAAACGACGGCCCGGTACGAGGATCGGCCGGTGGCCCACGCCGCGCTCGATGCTCTCCGCCGGTGGGCCACCGCCCTCGGCGCCACCGCCGGTGGCGGCCCACCACGACTCAGGACCGGGACGGTTTCCCGTACGTGATCGCCACGTCGTTCGACGCCGTCACCACCTTCGCGTACGGCCGGATCGTGACCGGGCCGACCGCGCCGGACACCGCGCCGTGGATGCCCGCGAACCGCACGGTCAGGGTCGCACCGTCGAACTCGCGATCCTCGACGATCGGCACATCCGTGATACCACCCGGTTCGAGGTCGACGGTGACGTGCTGCTCCGGCACGACCGAGGCATCGACGGAGGTACCGGTGCCCAGGTCGACATCCATTCCGACGGAGACGGGGTCGGCCGGCAGTTCGGTGCCGAGCGACAGGTCGGCACCGTTGTCGACGCCGACGTCCACACCCGGCGTGGTGAGGGTGGCGGTCGCGCCGGGCACCGAGAGCGGATAACCGATCTGGTACCCGACGGTCAGTCGGGTACCGGTGGCCGCATCCGCATCGGGACCCGCGAGGGTGACGATGGTGGTGCCGTCGGCGAAGAACTCGGCGCTGAGCGGGGAACTGTCGAGCGGCGGGTACCACTGGATCGAGGTGTCGGCCTGCGCCACCTCGATCGTGTTTCCGCCGTCCAGCACGAGAACCCTGGCATTGTCGAGGTCCGCGTGCGCGACAGCGGGATACACGAGCGAGCCGACGAGTGCGACGGCATCCACCGCGGCCGCGCGCGGGGCGGTCACCGTACGTGTCTGGAAGAACCTGCTGAGCATGGGATTTCCTCGTTCCGCAGAGGTTCGTGACTGCAACGGACGTTGCCGAACAAGGAGGGAGCGTAACGACGACGACGCGCGCGGACCGGCGCGAACGTGTCGGATCCATAGCGGATCAATAGCATTATTGCGTCACACGTACATCTCTGGTCACATACTTCACAATACGGTCATATGTGATCAGCGCGGCCCGAACTGGCGGTCGCCGGCATCCCCGAGGCCCGGCACGATGTATTTCGCGTCGTCGAGCCCCTCATCGATCGATGCCGTCACCAGTCGCACCGGGTGTCCCGACGAGGCGAGCGCCTCGACACCCTGCGGGGCCGCGACGACACACACGGCCGTGACGTCCGTCGCGCCACGGGCGGCCAGAATGTCGAGCGTGTGCACCATCGATCCGCCTGTCGCGAGCATCGGATCGAGCACGAACACAGGTAGGCCCGCCAGATCGTCCGGCAACGACTCCAGGTACGGAACCGGCTCGAAGGTCTTCTCGTCACGTGCCAATCCGACGAAACCGACGCGTGCCTCCGGGATCAACGTGTGCGCCTGATCGACCATGCCCAGTCCGGCACGCAGCACCGGCACCAACAGCGGCGGACGCTTCAGACGTACGCCCGTCGTGTCCGCGACCGGGGTGCGGACGTCGAACGTCTCGACGTCCGCATCGCGCACCGCCTCGTAGATCAGCATCTGGGTGAGCCTGCGCAGGGCACCGCGGAACGCGGCGTTGTCGCTGCGCTCGTCACGCAGGATCGTGAGCAGCGACGCGGCGAGCGGGTGGTCGACGACGAGCGAATCCATGAGATGAAGGATAGGACGACGGAACCGCCCGCCCCTCCCGTGCGTCCAAATCCATGGGGCTTCCGACAGTCGACCGTGGGAGGCCCCGACAGCCGAACGAGGAGAGGGCACATGAGCGAACACACACCGGGCGGGACGACCCCGCCGCAGCGGGACGGTGTCGAGGCGGACACCGAGATCATCGCTGCATTCGGACGGACCGCCACGGATCTCGCGGGTCACGTCGACGTGGCCGCCGCGACCACCCGCAACGCCGATCCCGCAGCCCTGGCCCCGATACTCGGGGCGGTCGGCGCGGACTTCCTCGCGGTGTTCACCGAAGCGCACCGCCGTCACGTGGCGGACCTGACGCGCATCGGCGACACGTTGAGCGCGATGGGTTCGGTGGCCGTGCTCACCGCCGCGGCGTACGACCGGTCCGTGGACGAATTCGCTGCCGGGGTGCGCGCCGCCGGGAGCGACACGTGATCGCCGGGGTCGGTGCCGACATCCTCGGCGCGCCACTGTACGAGATCCTCGGGGCGTTCGGTGACCGGGACGCTCTGGCGTTCGACCCGGGAGCACCGGTGCGTGAGGCGGGCACGATCGTCGACGACGCGCGGTGCTCGTGCCGAAGTGCGCTCACCGAACTCTCCTGGGGGTGGACGGGGCCGGCCGCCGAGGCGGCACTGACCAGTGGCGAACGGATCCTCACCGACGCCCTCACCGCCGTCGAACGCGGCACCGAACTCGCTGCGGCCGTGTTCGACGCGACGGTCACGGTCGTCACCGGTGTCGCGCAGATCGCTCGGCTCATCGACTCGTTCACCACCATCGCACGCGACGCGACCCCCGTGCTCGCGTTGCCCCAGGGCCAGTTGATGCTGCTCACCGCCGCACTCGAACACCTCTCCGAAGGACTCGAGGTGCTCACCCGCGTCGTCGGTGCCCTCACCGAACTCACCGTGCGGGTCACCGCCATGTTCCCGGAACCCGAGCGGGGGCCGGAGACCGACGCCACCGACACGCACGCGATGTCGACGACGGGCGACGACCGGCAACCGCGCTTCGGCCGCGAGATCGTACTGCCCGACGGCAGCACCGCCGTCGCCCCGAACACGACGGCCGCGGAGGCGGTCCGTCGCGCACTCACCCAGCAGGGCACCCCGTACGTCTGGGGCGGAACGGTTCCGGGCACGGGATTGGACTGCAGCGGACTCACTCAGTGGGCGTACGGGCAGGCCGGCCTCGACATACCTCGGCTGGCGCAGGAACAGGACGTGGGTGCCCGCGTGGCGTCCGATTCGGTACTTCCCGGCGACCTGGCCGTCTGGGACGGGCACGTCGCGATGGTCGTGGGCAACGGGTTGATGGTCGAGGCCGGTGACCCGGTGTCGGTGACCCCGATCCGGACGACGAACTCGGGCATGTCGTTCCAGGGCTTCTTCCGGCCCACCACGTGATGGACGCCCACGGTTCCCGTGGGCGACCCTCAGTTCCGGGAAATCGATGGGAACCGAACGGCGGCGCGGTGCGTCCAAACAGACATGGACCATCACACAGCACCCGATGCCGCCACGGCATCGTCCGTCACCGCGACCGCGCGCAACGCTTCCGGGACCGTCTGGGTCCGCTGCACCGACGGCGGCATTCCGGTGGATCTGAGGATCGACCCGCAGGAACTGCGGTTCGGTGCGGCCCAGCTCGCCGAGACCATCGTGGCGCTCACGCGCCGCGCCGCACTCGAGGCCGCCGTGTTGCGCCGCGAACAGCTCACGCAGCAGGGCGTGCCCCGCGCGACCCTCGACCGCATGGGCATGCCGACCCGCGACGACCTGCCGCGGGTCGACGACACCGAGCCCTCGTTCGCCGCACCCGTGCCACCGCCGGTGACGTGGCTGCGGCGGGCCTGACCCCGATCGAACGACGAGAAGATCGAACGACGAGAAGACGGAGGACACGATGAGCGAAGCCCGGGTCGAGGCGATCGTCGACCGAATCCACACACAGATGGGGGCGATGGAAAGCACCCTCGCGGACCTCGGAGCCGTTCGGGGCACCGCGAGCAACGGTGACGGCAGCGTCGTCGCGCGGGTCGACAGCACCGGCGCGCTGGCCGGCCTGACCCTCGCCGAATCGGTGACGCGCCGCGACGCGCAGGCCGTCGCCGCCGAGATCCTGGCGGTTGCGCACGAGGCCGCGCGCCGGGCCGCGGCGGAGCGCGTCCGCCTGTTCGATTCCCTCCGACAGTCACTCCGATGATGTCGTCGACCACTCCCGGCTACAGGTTCGGGCCGGACATGGTTAGGCTTCCGGCCATGGCTGGAGACATCGTCCCGATCGAGCTCGGGCTCACCGACGGCGACCTCGTGACCCTGTGGGCACACAACTGGCGTGAGGGCGACGACGAATGGGAGGCGTTCCTCGGCCGCGGCGACGACCTCTACGCCTTCCCGTCGGTTGCGAAACTCGTCGCGTTCGTGCGGTCGCGCGCCGACAACGACCTCGTCGATCACCCGACGTGGCCGGTCGTTTCCGGTCTCGCGGCGGGCGAGTTCGTCCCGGACGACGCACACGCGTTCGACGTCGTCGGGGTTCCCGAACTGGTCGCGGGCGATCCCGAGCCCACGGTGGTGTCGGAGTTGCAGGACACCTTCGACATCGTGAGCATTCTCGGCGACGTGTGCGAGCTGGATGCGGTGGTCGCGTTCTTCGCTCGCCCGGAGATCGAGACGATCATCCGATACGGCGTCGGCGCGTTCGAGGGTGGTCGCGAGAGTCTTCAGCTCTGGAACGACGTGGGTGTCGCGGTCGCGGACCAGTGGGACGGCGTCGTCGACGCCCTCGACGGTGTCGTCACCGTCCCGGAGGTGGACGACACCGCGGTCGCCGACATCGAGGCCGAGCTTCTCGCCGCCGACGAGAACGACCTCGAGGCGGACGACGCCGTCGAGGCCGCCTCGGACGACGAGTACGACTTCGCCGAGGACGACGACGATTTCTGGACGTCCGTCGGCGTGGACCCCCTCAAGATCATCACGGCCGGCGGTACGTGGTTCACGCTGCGGTGCTACGTCGACGACGACGCCATCTTCCTCGGCGCGGACGGCGCGATCCTCGCGTTCGGCTCCGAACGCGCGCTCGGGCGCTATCTCGCCGACAATCACGAACACGACCTG
Organism: Rhodococcus yananensis; assembly: GCF_020515525.1. Lineage (GTDB taxonomy): Bacteria > Actinomycetota > Actinomycetes > Mycobacteriales > Mycobacteriaceae > Rhodococcus > Rhodococcus yananensis. Next base: position 27,591 of record NZ_JAIYEP010000016.1, on the reverse strand, counting down.
GCGCCTCTCGCCACGTACGACGAGATCCGCAACGCTGCCACCGACGGTTCACTCGAGGTCGTCGTCACCGAGGACAACGTGTACGTCCTCACCGGCATCGCCGACGACATCGCCGAGGGCATCACGGCGGTCGACCCGGAGCAACTCGAACTCGCCGTCGAGTTGTTCACGGACGCGGCCAACTACGTCGGCGAGGACTCGACCGATGCCGCTCTCGCCGCGTCGACCGAACTGGGTTGGTTCGTCAACTACGTCCTCGAACCCGATTCGAGCCGACTCGCCCCGACCGCCCCGTTCGATGCGGAGGCACAGGCGTGGCGCGAGGTCGAACACGAGTTCGAGGCGCACCTCCGGAAGCTCTGACCCCGTTCCCGCCGCGGCCGCACCTCCCCGCCCCCGGGGAGTGAGCGAATGTATCGCCCGCTCGATGCAATCGATCGGGTGTACCACTCGCTCGAGGTGGCGGCGGGACCGGGACCGGGATCGGGACGTCGAGGTGGATGCAGCAACGCCGGGCCGAGTCAACCGAGGAGCACCGCGTACCCGGGTTTGATGACGTCGTCGATCACCTCGAGACGCTGATCGAACGGGATGAACGCCGACTTCATCGCGTTGATCGTGAACCGTTCCAGATCGGACCATCCGTAGCCGAAGGTGTCGACGAGTCGCGCCATCTCCTCCGTCATCGAGGTGTCGCTCATCAATCGGTTGTCGGTGTTGACGGTCACCCGGAACCGTAGTCGCGCGAGCAGGTCGAACGGATGATCTTCCAACCTCCCCACCGCACCGGTCTGGACATTCGAGCTGGGGCAGAGTTCGAGGGGAATCCGCTTGTCCCGCACATAGTTCGCGAGCCTGCCCAGAACGGGAGATCCGTCGGATCCGACGGTGATGTCGTCGACGATGCGCACACCGTGCCCGAGCCGATCCGTCCCGCAGAACGCGACCGCCTCGTGGATGGACGGCAGGCCGAACGCTTCACCCGCGTGGATGGTGAAGTGCGCGTTCTGCGCTCGGGTGTATTCGAATGCGTCGAGGTGTCGACTGGGCGGATGGCCCGCTTCGGCACCGGCGATATCGAATCCGACGACGCCGCGGTCACGGAATCTCACCGCCAACTCGGCGATCTCACGTGAGCGCGCCGCGTGCCGCATCGCAGTGAGCAGGCAGCCTATCCGGAGGGTGCGACCCCACGTGGCCGACGCTTCCGCCACGCCGGCCCGGAAGCCCTCGAGAACCTGCTCGACGACCTCGTCGAGGCCGAGCCCTCGCTCCAGGTGTTGTTCGGGCGCGAACCGGACCTCGGCGTAGACCACGCCGTCGCCCGCGAGATCGAGCGCACATTCCCGCGCCACGCGCTGCAGCCCGTCGGAGGTCTGCATCACCGCCACCGTGTGTTCGAACGTCTGGAGGTACCGCTCGAGTGAGCCGCTGTCGGCCGACTCGCGGAACCATGCCGCCAGAGCCGGGCCGTCGCCCGCCGGCAGCCGGTGGCCACACGCATCGGCCAGTTCGAGCACGGTCGCCGGACGCAGTCCGCCGTCGAGGTGGTCGTGCAGGACGACCTTGGGTGCGAGGAGGATCTGCGATCGGACCGGCTGCTGTTTCGGGGCCGCAGGGTTCATGACCCGGACGGTAGTCCCCTATGCCGTGATCCGCTCGACGATCAGCGGTGGCCGTACCGGGGTCCGGTCCCCGATCCGCACCCCCTCCAGGAAACCGGTGACCGCCGCAGGAAGGGCCTCCGGAGTGTCGGTGTGCAGGGTCGCGAGGGGTTGTCCCGCACGCACCGCGTCACCGATCCCGACGTGCAGTTCCACGCCTGCACCCGCCTGGACCGCGGCGCCCTGCCGGGCCCGGCCGGCGCCGAGGCGCCACGCCGCGGTTCCCACCGCGAGCGCATCGAGTTCGGTGACGACGCCGCCACGCGGGGCAAAGACGGTCTCGGTGGATGCCGCTGCGGGCAGCGGCGCGTCGGGATCACCGCCCTGCGCGACGATCATCGCCCGCCACCGGTCCATCGCGGATCCGTCACGCAGCCGGTCGGCGGGATCGGTGGCATCGAGGCCGACGGCTGCGAGCATCTCCCGGGCCAGGCCCAGCGTCAGCTCGACGACATCGGCGGGACCTCCTCCGGCCAGGACCTCGACGGCTTCGCGGACCTCCAGGGCGTTTCCGACGGTGCGCCCGAGCGGAGTGTCCATCCGGGTGAGCAGGGCGCTCGTCGGAAGACCCGCGTCCGCGCCCAGTTCGACCATCGTGCGGGCGAGTTCTCGGGCGTCTCCGAGCTCGGTCATGAAGGCACCGCTGCCGACCTTGACATCGAGAACCAACGCCCCGGTGCCCTCGGCGATCTTCTTGCTCATGATCGAACTCGCGATCAACGGAATCGACTCGACGGTGCCGGTGACATCGCGCAGGGCGTAGAGCCGGTGATCAGCCGGGGCGAGTTCGGCACCGGCGGCACACACGACCGCGCCGACTGCGGAATCGGTGAGCATGTGGGCGATCTCGGCCGAACTCAGGTCGGCACGCCAGCCCGGTATCGATTCCAGCTTGTCGAGCGTGCCGCCGGTGTGACCGAGTCCACGACCGGACAGTTGCGGGACCGCTGCCCCACACGCTGCGACGAGCGGCGCGAGCGGCAGGGTGATCTTGTCGCCGACCCCGCCGGTCGAGTGCTTGTCGACGGTCGGCACGCCGAGCCCGGTGAAGTCGAGCCGACGGCCCGAGTCGACCATCGCGGTCGTCCAGCGAGCGGTTTCTGCGCGGGTCATCCCTCGGAACCAGATCGCCATCGCGAGCGCCGCCATCTGCTCGTCGGCGACGATGCCGCGCGCGAACGCTTCGACCACCCAGTCGATTTCGTCCCCGCGGAGCTCGCGACCGTCACGCTTGGCGCGGATGATCGAGATGACGTCAGGCATCGACACCGCCCCGTCGGACCGCATCGAGGTCGCCGGGCCCGAAGGCGAGCGGCAAGAGCACGGACATGGGCAGTGGGCCTTCGACGGTGTCGACCGACAATTCGGGGCCGCCGTGTTCGAGCAGCAACTGTCGGCATCGACCACACGGTGCGAGCGCCGCACCCCGCGCGTCGCACACGGCTACGGCACGAAGCCGCCCTCCCCCTCCCGAGATCAAGTTACCGACGAGTACACATTCGGCGCAAAGCCCTATACCGTGTGAGACATTTTCCACATTGCACCCACTCACGACACGCCCGTCGCGAGTGAGAGCAGCCGCGCCCACCGGGAACCCCGAATAGGGTGCATAGGCGCGACCCATGGCTTCATATGCTTTGGCGCGCAGGTCTTTCCAGTCGATTTCCGCCACAGATCACCATCCTGCCACGGTGTCACGTGCAACGCCCCTCGACCCCCGACGGCCGGGGTCACAGTTGGAAAGGCACACCTAACTTACGTTTTCACGCCTGTACGAATCAGCCGGGAGATTGGTTCCCGGGTTTGCGATGGGTTTAGAGTCGGATCAAGTCGGTTCAGGTTCACGTCGGGCCCGTACTGCGGAATTCCCCACAGGCTGCTGCGGCTCGACGCGTCCACCATTGACGTTGGAGGCACAGCACTCGATGAGCAGCACGACTGAAGCCGCTCCCGCACCGGCGGGGCGCACACGGTCGCTTTACCGGGGCGACCCCGGAATGTGGTCCTGGGTTCTGCACCGGATCACCGGCGTGGCGACGTTTTTCTTCCTTTTCGTCCACGTCCTCGACACCGCACTCGTCCGGGTCAATCCCGAGACGTACGACGCGGTCATCGAAACATACAAGAATCCGATCGTCGGCCTCATGGAGCTGGGGTTGGTGGCCATGGTGCTCTACCACGCCCTCAACGGCCTGCGCGTGATGCTCGTCGACTTCTGGTCCAAGGGACCTCAGTACCAGCGCGTGATGCTCTGGTCGATCGTGGTGATCTGGTTCGTGGTGATGATCCCCGCGGCCGGTCGCATCTTCTACAACATGTTTGCGGGGCACTGACATGAGCGAAGCCAAGACCCTCGGCAAGACCTACGACCGTCCTGCCAGCCTCGACAACCCCCGCTCCCCGCGTCGCGCAGCCAAGAACAACTTCGAGCTCTACGCCTGGTTGTTCATGCGCCTGTCCGGCCTGGCCCTCATCATCCTGGTGTTCGGCCACCTCTTCATCATGCTGATGCTCGACGAGGGCGTCCACCGCATCAACTTCGCCTTCGTCGCCGGCCGCTGGTCCAGCCCGTTCTGGCAGGTCTGGGACCTGTCGATGCTGTGGCTCGCGCAGTTGCACGGCGGAAACGGTCTGCGCACCGTCATCGCGGACTACGCACGCAAGGACTCCACCCGCTTCTGGCTCAACACGATCCTCGTCGTGTCGATGATCCTGATCATGGGTCTGGGCACCTACGTGATCTTCACCTTCGACCCCAACATTCCGGCGAGCTAGGGGAGCTGGCACTTCATGCAGGAACATCGTTACGACGTCGTCATCGTCGGCGCCGGCGGCGCCGGTATGCGCGCAGCCATCGAGGCCGGACCGCGCGCCCGCACCGCGGTCCTGACCAAGCTCTACCCCACCCGCAGCCACACCGGCGCCGCGCAGGGCGGCATGTGCGCCGCCCTCGCGAACGTCGAAGAGGACAACTGGGAGTGGCACACCTTCGACACCGTCAAGGGCGGCGACTATCTCGCCGACCAGGACGCCGTCGAGATCATGGCCAAGGAGGCCATCGACGCGGTCCTCGACCTCGAGAAGATGGGTCTTCCCTTCAACCGCACGCCCGAAGGCAAGATCGATCAGCGTCGCTTCGGCGGTCACACCCGTGACCACGGCAAGGCACCGGTTCGCCGCGCGTGCTACGCCGCGGACCGCACCGGTCACATGATCCTCCAGACGCTCTACCAGAACTGCGTCAAGCACGACGTCGAGTTCTTCAACGAGTTCTACGCGCTCGACATCGCTCTCACCGAGACCGAGGACGGCCCCGTCGCCACCGGCGTCATCGCCTACGAGCTGGCCACCGGTGAGATCCACGTCTTCCACGCCAAGTCGATCGTGTTCGCCACCGGCGGTTCCGGCCGGATGTACAAGACGACGTCCAACGCGCACACCCTCACCGGTGACGGCCTGGGCATCATCTTCCGCAAGGGCCTGCCGCTCGAGGACATGGAATTCCACCAGTTCCACCCGACGGGCCTGGCCGGTCTGGGCATCCTCATCTCCGAGGCCGTGCGCGGCGAGGGCGGCATCCTCCGCAACGTCGACGGCGAACGGTTCATGGAGCGTTACGCCCCCACCATCAAGGACCTCGCGCCCCGCGACATCGTCGCCCGCTCGATGGTGCTCGAGGTGCTCGAGGGCCGCGGCGCCGGACCGAACAAGGACTACGTCTACATCGACGTGACCCACCTCGGCGAGGACGTCCTCGAGGAGAAGCTCCCCGACATCACCGAGTTCGCGCGCACCTACCTCGGCGTCGACCCGGTCACCGAGCTGGTGCCCGTGTACCCGACCTGCCACTACGTCATGGGTGGTATCCCCACCAACGTCGAGGGTGAGGTCCTCCGCAGCAACGACGAGATCGTCAAGGGTCTCTACGCGGCCGGCGAGTGCGCGTGCGTGTCGGTGCACGGCGCAAACCGTCTCGGCACCAACTCGCTGCTCGACATCAACGTGTTCGGTCGACGCGCCGGCATCGCCGCGGCCGAGTACGCGAACAAGACCGAGCACGTGGACCTGCCGGAGACCCCGTCGAAGTACGTCGACGAGTGGCTCGACCGGATCCTGCACGCGGGCGGCAAGGAGCGCGTCGCCGACATTCGTCGCGACCTGCAGCAGACGATGGACAACAACGCGTCGGTGTTCCGCACCGAGGAAACCCTCACCCAGGCGTTGAACGACATCCACGAGCTGAAGAAGCGCTACAAGGAGATCACGGTCCACGACAAGGGCAAGCGCTACAACAGCGACCTGCTCGAAGCCGTCGAGCTCGGCTTCCTGCTCGAGATGGCCGAGGTGACCGTCGTCGGCGCGCTCAACCGCAAGGAATCCCGCGGCGGACACGCCCGCGAGGACTACCCGGACCGGGACGACGCGAACTTCATGAAGCACACCATGGCCTACAAGGTGGGCGAGGATCTGATCTCCGACATCCGCCTGGACTACAAGCCGGTGGTCCAGACCCGGTACGAGCCCATGGAGCGGAAGTACTGATGACAACTCTCGAGAAGCACGACACCGCCGAAGCGGACCTGCCTCCGGTCCCCGAGGGCGCGACCATGGTCACGCTCAAGATCGCCCGGTTCAACCCGGAGGACGGCAAGGGCCAGCACTGGGATTCGTTCCAGGTGCCCGCGCTGCCCACCGACCGGATGCTCAACCTGCTGCTGTACGTGAAGGGCTACCTCGACGGCACCCTCACGTTCCGCCGCAGCTGCGCGCACGGCGTCTGCGGTTCCGACGCGATGCGCATCAACGGCGTCAACCGCCTGGCCTGCAAGATCCTGATGAAGGACATGCTGCCCAAGAACGGGAAGCCGGTGACCATCACGGTCGAGCCCATCAAGGGCCTGCCGGTCGAGAAGGACCTCGTCGTCGACATGGAGCCGTTCTTCGACGCGTTCCGCGCCGTGAAGCCGTTCCTGATCACCAGCGGTAACAAGCCGACCCGCGAGCGCATCCAGTCGCAGGCCGACCGCCACCGTTTCGACGACACCACCAAGTGCATCCTGTGCGCGTGCTGCACCACCTCGTGCCCCGTGTACTGGAGCGACGGCAGCTACTTCGGCCCTGCCGCGATCGTCAACGCGCACCGGTTCATCTTCGACAGCCGCGACGAGGGTGCCGCCGAGCGTCTCGACATCCTCAACGACAAGGAAGGTGTGTGGCGTTGCCGCACCACCTTCAACTGCACCGACGCGTGCCCCCGTGGCATCCAGGTGACGAAGGCGATCCAGGAGGTCAAGCGTGCGCTGATGTTCGCGCGCTGACCGACACCCCGCCGGGTTTCGTACGGCCGCCGCACCCGTTCTCCGTGGGAGAGGGTGCGGCGGTCGCGTTTTCGGGGTCGTTCCAGGACTCTTGTGCAAGTTGTTTCCCGCTGAGCGGGCAAGAACCTGCACAAATCACCCTGCGCAACTCCCGCTTCGACTTTCGCTGAACGACCGGAGCGCCGGCCCCTACGGTCGCCCATTGCGCGACCGCCGGCCCCGCAGCCGCGACCCCAGCAGTGCACCACCGACGACACCCGCCCCCACGAGCGCGATTCCGCCGCGCACCCCGGTCCCCTCGTTGACCTGTACGCGCGGGGTGATGATCGCCGGGTCCGGCGGCGGCACGTGCGCGAGCGCCATGCTTTCACGCGACGACGCGGCGTAGGCCGTGCAGAACAGGATCAGCCGGGCCGTGATGTTGCCGAAGACGAGGATGCCCAGGATCGGCCCGAACGCGACACCCGCCGGTCCCCCGAGCACACGCTCGAGATAGATCGACCCCACCTGTTTGAGGATCTCGAATCCGATGCCGGCGATGATGCCGGCCCGGATGGCGCTGCGGAACGGGACGGGTTCACGCGGGAGCCGCGCGATCACCCACGTGAACACGACGCTGGTGGCGGTGAGGGCGGCGACGACGGCCACGATCCGCAGGAACACCCCCATCCCGACGAGGTTGTCCATGTTCAGCAGTTCGACGACACGGTGCACCACGGGTCCGCTGCTCAGCGCCGACAGCCCGAGCGAGACCACCATCGCGAGGCCCAGGCTGACCAGGGCTCCCGCGTCGCGCAGTTTCACCATGACGAAGTTGCCCTTGTCTCGCGGGTGGTCCCACATCGAGGTGAGGGCATCGCGCAGGTTCGCCATCCAACCCAGCCCCGCATACGAGGCGGTGAGCAGGCCGATGACACCGACGGCACCGCGCGAGGCGATCGCGGAGTCGATCAGGTCCTGCACGGTGCTGCCCAGTTGACCGGGAATGTTGTCGGTGATGGCCTGCTGCAGTTCCTCCAGCAGTTCCGGGCGCCCGGCCAGCACGAAACCGGCGATCGAGAAGACCACCATGATGATCGGCACGATCGCCAGCACCGTGAAGTACGTCAACCCCGCGGCGTAGTAGTCGCCCTTGTTCTCCTGATACCGCGTGGCGGCCCGCATGATGTGGTCGAACCACGGCCGCGCCGCTCGTTGACGTTCCAGGAAACTCGGCTTGGTGTCGGTGTCCGGCTCACCGGCCATACGGGCTACTCCTCACAGGTCACTTCCGGGGCAGGAATCCCACCCTGTCATAGACCTGCGTGAGTGTCCGGGAGGCCACCTCGCGTGCCCTGTCCGCACCGTCTGCGAGGATCCGGAGGAGTTCGGCTTCGTCGCCGAGGTACTCGTCGACCCTGGCGCGCAGCGGAGTGACGAATTCGGTGAGGACCTCCGCGGTGTCCGCTTTGAGGTCGCCGTATCCCTTGCCGTCGTATCCGGCGACGAGATCCTCGACGGTGCGTCCCGACAGCGCCGACTGGATGGTCAGCAGGTTGCTCACACCGGGCTTCGTCTCCGGGTCGAATCGGATCTCGCGTTCGTTGTCGGTGACCGCCGACCGGATCTTCTTCGCCGAGATCTTCGGGTCGTCGAGCAGGTTGATCAGGCCTGCGTCGGTGGCGGCGGACTTGCTCATCTTCGACGTCGGGTCCTGCAGGTCGTAGATCTTGGCGGTGCCCTTGACGATCTGTGCCTCGGGGACGACGAACGTCTTGCCGAACCGCTTGTTGAACCGCTGCGCGAGATCGCGGGTCAGCTCGAGGTGCTGCCGCTGATCCTCCCCGACCGGAACCTTGTGTGCGCGGTAGAGCAGGATGTCGGCGGCCATCAGCACCGGATAGGTGAACAGGCCGACGCTGGCGTGGTCGGTGCCCTGTTTCGCCGACTTGTCCTTGAACTGTGTCATGCGGCTCGCTTCACCGAAACCGGTGATGCAGTTGAGCACCCACGACAGTTCGGCGTGCTCGGGTACCTGGCTCTGCACGAACAGCACGGACCGCTTGGGGTCGATGCCGATCGCGAGCAGCTGCGCCGCAGCCACCAGGACGCGGGACCGCAGTTCCTTGGGTTTCTGCGGCACCGTGATGGCGTGCAGATCGGGGATGAAGTAGAAGGCGTCGTTCTCGTCCTGCGCCGGAACCCACTGCTGCAGCGCACCGAGGAAGTTCCCCAGATGGAACGAATCCGAGGTGGGCTGGATGCCCGAGAGCACCCGGGGCCGCGTGGCCGGCCGGGACTCCTGCACTGTGGTGTTCTGATCTGCCGTCGACATGACTTCGATACTTTCACGCACCGGATCCGGCCGTTGCACGAGGTGGGGGCAATCCGACGGTCTTCGTCACCGGAATCGGACGGTCACCGGCGCATGGTCGGACCAGCGTTCCGCGTACGTCGCGGCGCGTTCGACCCGCGCCTCCACGACCTTCTCCGCCAGCGCGGGCGTCACGAGGTGGTAGTCGATGCGCCATCCGGCGTCGGTGTCGAATGCCTTGCCCCGGTACGACCACCACGAGTAGGGGCCGGCGACGTCACCGTGGTGTTCACGGGCGACGTCGCGCCACCGGCCGGTGTCGAGCAACGCACCCACCCATTCACGTTCGCCGGGCAGGAAACCGGATTTGCGGACGTTGCCCTTCCAGTTCTTGATGTCACGTTCGGTGTGCGCGATGTTCCAGTCGCCGCACACCACCATGTCGCGACCGGCAGCCGTGACGTCGGCTGCACGTTCCCCCAGGTACGCGGCGAATTCCTTCATGAAGCGTTCCTTCTGGTCCTGCTTCGGGGTGTCGGCCTCGCCGGTGGGCAGGTACAGGCTGCCGACGGTCACCGCGCCGAAGTCCGCTTCGAGGTAGCGACCGGCGTCGGCGAACTCCTCGGCACCGAAGCCGACGCGGACCGCATCCGCCGGCACACGCGAGACGATGGCGACTCCGGCGCGGCCCTTCGCGGAGGATTCGGCGCCGACGACGTGCCATCCCGCATCGAGTGCGGGTGCGATCGCCCGGCGGAGTTGATCGTCGCTCGCACGCACCTCCTGCAGACACACGACGTCGGCGGAGGTGGTCGCGAGCCAGTCGAGCAGTCCCTTGCCCGCGGCAGCACGGACGCCGTTGACGTTGACGGTGGTGATCACGAGAGACACAGCGGCCACCGTATCCGATGCGGCCGACAGCCCCTCTCCCGCGGGACCGCGTCGAGACGCGCGGACCCGGCACGAACCGTGATGTCGGCGACCGTCACTTCGGGCGCGAGGAGTACCGAACATGCGAACGGGACGCCTCCGGAAGGAAGGCGTCCCGTTCGTCAGCGCGTGCCGTTCGTCAGGCGCGGGCCTTCTGCAGGTTCTCGTCGAGCGCACCGAGGAACTCCTCGGTGGTCAGCCACGACTGTTCGGGGCCGACGAGCAGCGCGAGGTCCTTGGTCATCTGACCGGCTTCGACGGTCTTGATGACGACGTCCTCGAGCTGCTGCGCGAACTCGATCACCTCGGGGGTGTTGTCGAGCTTGCCGCGGTGCTCGAGGCCGCGGGTCCACGCGAAGATCGACGCGATCGGGTTCGTCGACGTCGGCTTACCCTGCTGGTGCTGGCGGTAGTGGCGCGTGACGGTGCCGTGCGCGGCCTCTGCCTCGACGGTCCTGCCGTCCGGGGTCATCAGCACGGACGTCATCAGGCCGAGGGAGCCGTAGCCCTGCGCGACGGTGTCGGACTGGACGTCACCGTCGTAGTTCTTGCAGGCCCACACGTAGCCGCCCTCCCACTTGAGCGAGGACGCGACCATGTCGTCGATGAGGCGGTGCTCGTAGGTGAGGCCGGCGGCGTCGAACTCCGCCTTGAACTCTTCCTCGTAGATCCGCTGGAACTCGTCCTTGAACATGCCGTCGTAGGCCTTGAGGATCGTGTTCTTGGTCGACAGGTAGACCGGGTAGTTCTGCTGCAGACCGTAGGCCAGCGAGGCGCGCGCGAAATCCTGGATGGATTTCTTGTAGTTGTACATCCCCATGACGACGCCGCCGTCCTCGGGGATCTTGCACACCTCGTGCTGGATCGGCTCGGAGCCGTCCTCGGGCGTGTACGTGATGGTGACGGTGCCGGCGCCGGGGACCTTGAAATCGGTGGCGCGGTACTGGTCGCCGAACGCGTGGCGGCCGACGATCACCGGCTTGGTCCAGCCGGGGACCAGACGCGGCACGTTGGAGATGATGATCGGCGCGCGGAAGATGGTGCCGCCGAGGATGTTGCGGATGGTGCCGTTGGGCGACCGCCACATCTTCTTCAGGCCGAACTCCTCGACACGCGCCTCGTCCGGAGTGATGGTCGCGCACTTGACGCCGACGCCGTGCTTCTTGATGGCGTTCGCGGCGTCCACCGTGACCTGGTCGTCGGTGGCGTCACGATGCTCGATGCCGAGGTCGTAGTACTCGAGATCCACGTCCAGGTACGGGTGGATCAGCTTGTCTTTGATGAACTGCCAGATGATGCGGGTCATCTCGTCGCCGTCGAGTTCGACGACCTTACCCTCAACCTTGATCTTGGACATGTGCGGTTCGTGTCCTCCTAGGACGGTTTCGGTCCCTGATCGACCGCACTTTGTGAGTGCGATCGCCTTCGGCTCTGCAATCCGAGCATGGCTCTGCTCGCGTCCGGAACAGTCGCCAAACATGACAAGCGTACTGCTATTCCGTCGGGGAGCAAAGCACCGGACCCACCTCTTCCGCATTACCCACGGGTAACTCGAACGCTGGTCAACGCGCCCGGAGACCCCCGTGGCACGGACGCTCACGCTGCCGCTAGACTGCCGTCGAGGTCATGAGTGCCAGCGTCAAGCCCCGGCTCGCTGGCCGGCAACCCTCCGACCAGGGTGGGGTGCTCCGGGTGAAGACACGGTTGTCGGCGGTACCGTCGGCGACAAGCCTGCGTTCGAGAGGTTGCGAGGTATCCGATGAGTTGTTGTTGCGGCTGACCGCCCCGTCCCCCTTCTTCTCACGGCCCGAAGGACACCGATGACCGACACCGCCAGCCCCGCCCCGACCGCGACGTGGAATTTCGAGACGAAGCAGATCCACGCCGGTCAGCCCGTCGGCGGCGATACGCGCGCCCGCGCCCTGCCGATCTACCAGACCACCAGCTACACCTTCGACAACACCGATCACGCCGCCGCGCTGTTCGGTCTCGCGGAGCCCGGCAACATCTACACCCGGATCATGAATCCCACCCAGGACGCGGTCGAGCAGCGCATCGCCGCGCTCGAGGGCGGTGTCGCCGCGCTGATGCTGGCGTCGGGTCAGGCCGCGGAAACGCTCGCCATCCTCAATCTCGCCGGCGCCGGCGACCACATCGTCGCCAGCCCCTATCTCTACGGCGGCACCTACAACCTGCTGCACCACACGCTTCCGCGCCTCGGAATCGAGGTCACCTTCGTCGACGATCCCGACGACCTCGACCAGTGGCGCGCCGCGGTCCGGCCGACCACCCGCGCGTTCTACGGCGAGTCCATCGCCAACCCGAAGACGCACATCCTCGACATCCCCGGGGTCTCCGGCGTCGCTCACGAACACGGACTGCCGTTGATCGTGGACAACACCGTCGCCACGCCGTACCTGCTGCGTCCGCTCGAGCACGGCGCCGACATCGTCGTGCACTCGGCCACCAAGTACCTGGGCGGCCACGGAACCGCCATCGCCGGGGTCATCGTCGACGGCGGCACATTCGACTGGACCGTGACCGGCGCCGACGGCACCGCCCGGCACCCCGGGTTCACCACCCCCGACGCCAGCTACCACGGCGTCGTCTACGCCGATCTCGGCGCACCCGCCTTCGCCCTCAAGGCCCGCGTCCAACTGCTGCGCGACCTGGGTGCGGCGGTCTCACCGTTCAACGCCTTCCTGATCTCCCAGGGGCTCGAAACCCTGAGCCTGCGCATGGAACGGCACATCGCCAACACCCGGAAGGTCGCGGAGTTCCTCGAGACCCGCCCCGAGGTGGTGTCCGTCTCCTATCCCGGTCTGCCGTCCTCCCCGTGGTACGACCGCGCCGCGGCACTGGCCCCGAACGGAGCCGGGGCCATCGTGGTGTTCGAACTCGCCGGAGGAGTCGACGCCGGCAAGAAGTTCGTCGACGCGCTGACCCTGCACAGCCACGTCGCCAACATCGGCGACGTCCGGTCGCTGGTCATCCACCCCGCCTCCACCACCCACTCCCAGCTCAGCGGTGACGAACAGCTCGCTGCGGGGGTCACCCCCGGACTCGTCCGACTCGCGGTCGGCATCGAGCACATCGACGACATCCTCGCCGACCTCACCGCCGGTTTCGAGGCGGTCGCGTCTTGACGGCGAGCACGGAACGGCGACACATCGAGCTTCCCGCGCAGGACGGGAAGCTCGGCACCGTCGACATCGGCACGTTGGTCCTCGAGAGCGGCGACGTCCTGCCCGACGTGACCGTCGGAGTGCAGCGGTGGGGTGCGCTGTCTCCGCGACGCGACAACGTCGTGCTCGTCGAACACGCACTCACCGGCGACTCCCACGTCACCGGGCCCGCCGGACCGGATCACCCCTCACCCGGATGGTGGACGGGCATGGTCGGGCCGGGCGCCCCGATCGACACCGATCGCTGGTGTGTCGTCGCCACGAACGTGCTCGGTGGCTGTCGCGGCACCACAGGACCTGCGAGTCCCGCACCCGACGGGAAGCCGTGGGGTTCCCGCTTCCCGCGGATCACGATCCGCGATCAGATCGCCGCCGAGTACGCGCTCGTCGATGCCCTCGGCATCGACAGCCTCGCCGCGGTCACGGGCGGATCGATGGGCGGCATGCGCAGCCTGGAGTGGATCGTCAGCCACCCCGACCGGGTCCGGTCTGCGCTCGTGCTGGCCGTCGGTGCCCGCGCGACCGCCGACCAGATCGGTGTCCAGACCACCCAGATGGCCGCGATCATGCAGGACCCCGATTGGCAGGGCGGCGACTACTACGGATCCGGGCGACGCCCCGACTCCGGTCTGGCCATCGCCCGTCGGATGGCCCACCTGTCGTACCGCAGCGAAGAAGAACTCGATTCGCGATTCGCCAACAACGCTCAGGGCGAAGAGGATCCGTGGCGCGGCGGACGATACGCGGTGCAGAGCTACCTCGACCATCAGGCCACGAAACTCGTGTCCCGATTCGATCCGGGGACCTACGTGGTGCTCAGTGACGCGATGAACCGCCACGACGTCGGGCGTGGGCGCGGCGGAATCGACGCGGCGCTGGCGTCCACACACGTGCCGACCATCGTGGGCGGAGTCGATTCGGACCGTCTCTACCCGATCCGTCTGCAGCAGGAGATCGCCGACGGACTGCCCGGCTGCGACGGACTCCGCATCCTCGAATCGCGGGACGGGCACGACGGTTTCCTCACCGAGGCCGATACCGTCGCGAAACTCCTCACCGAACTGATGGCACTGGCCGAGGCCTGACCTCGGCCCGGCGACGATCGGGTCCGATCTACCCGGTTCCCAGCGGATCGATCGACACGGCCAACGCCATGATCACGCCACCGACGGTGAGCATCGCACCCACGTCGAAGGTCTTGCTGCGCACCGCGAGCACACCTACCTGGTCGGGATCCAGGATCCAGCGGAGGATCCCGGCGAGCATCACGGCACCTCCGAACACGAACGCGCCACGACGCCACCGGTCGGCGAGGACGAGGATCACCGCGGCAGCGATCACCAGGGTGACCGCCACCAGCGGAAGGTTCAGACGCGCGAGACGCAGCGATCGGTCCATGCGGCGATCCCCGCGTTCAGCGATCGGCCGTCTGTTCGGCGCGCTCCACTACGTTCGTCAGCAGGAACGCGCGAGTGAGCGGTCCGACACCACCGGGATTCGGCGACACGAAACCCGCCACCTCGCGCACGTCGTCGGCGACGTCTCCGCGCAGTCCCTCGTCCGTGCGGGAGACGCCCACGTCGAGGACGGCGGCACCGGGCTTGACCATGTCGGCGGTGATCAGCCCCGGAACACCGGCAGCCGCGACGACGATGTCGGCGCGCCGTACCTCCGCGGCCAGGTCGGTCGTGCCGGTGTGACACAGGGTCACCGTCGCGTTCTCACTGCGGCGTGTGAGCAACAGACCGATCGGACGTCCGACGGTGACGCCGCGTCCGATGACCACTACGTGGGCGCCGGCGATCGGAACGTCGTAGCGGCGCAGCAGATGGACGATGCCGCGGGGGGTGCACGGCAACGGCGCATCCTTGCCGAGGACGAGCCGGCCCAGGTTCACCGGGTGCAGACCGTCGGCGTCCTTGTCGGGATCGATGCGTTCGAGAGCGGCGTTCTCGTCGAGGTGTCGGGGCAGCGGGAGCTGCACGATGTAACCGGTGCAGGCGGGATCGGCGTTGAGTTCGTCGATCGCGGCCTCGAGTTGTTCCTGCGTGATGTCGGCGGGCAGGTCCTTGCGGATCGAGGTGATACCGACCTTCGCGCAGTCGTTGTGCTTACCGCGCACATACGCCGCCGAGCCCGGATCGTCACCGACGAGGATCGTGCCGAGGCCGGGCGTGATGCCCTTGCTCTTCAGCGCGGCCACACGGGCCTTCAGATCCTCGAAAATCTCGTCGCGGGTCGCCTTGCCGTCCAGGATGGTCGCAGTCACGGCGACCATTGTTCCAGGCGACCGTCGCCCCCCGTACCGCGACCGGTCCTGTGACCCCCGATTCGAGGTTCTGGCAAGCTGGTCTCCCGTGCTCCACGTCATGTTCCTCGAACCCCGAATCCCGCCGAACACCGGCAACGCGATCCGCATGGTCGCCGCGACGGGCGCGGAACTGCACCTGGTGGAGCCGCTCGGCTTCGATCTGTCGGAGCCGAAGCTGCGCCGCGCCGGCCTCGACTACCACGACCTGGCGCACGTGCGGGTGCACGCCGATCTGCAGGCGGCGTGGACTGCGATGCCCGACGCGCGGGTGTTCGCGTTCACCGCGCATGCCACGACCTCGTTCGCCGACGTCGCGTACCGCCCCGGGGACGTACTGCTGTTCGGGCCGGAGCCGACCGGCCTGTCCGACGAGATCCTGGCCGACCCACACATCACCGAGCAGGTGCGGATTCCGATGCTGCCGGGACGTCGCTCACTGAACCTGTCGAACGCGGCGGCGGTCGCGGCCTACGAGGCGTGGCGTCAGCTGGGCTACGACGGCGCCATCTGACCCGCCCCAACCCCCTCTGACGTGGGCGAATGTATCGTTCGGTCGATTGGTTCGAGCGAGTGGTACGTTCGCTCGGTCGGGACGCGATCCGCTCGGTCAGGACGCGAGGACAGCCACGACGTCGGGGTCGGCGACATCGGCGAGCGACTCCCACGGCACGGTGACGGTGACGAGGCCGATGGCGTGCGGACCCACCTGATAGTCACCGAAGTGGATCTCCATCCCCTCGGGGGTGGGCAGCCAGTTCGCGAAGTTCGCCTCCGTCGGCTCGATGCCGCTGCGGTCGAAGTTCGGTCCCGCCGCGGTGTCGGGCAACAGCAGCGCCGATTGCTCCGACAGGCGCTCGAGTCCCGCCGGCAGATCCGGGAAGATGTCGGTGAGGGTCACCGGAGTCGCCGTGTCCGTGTCGACGACGACGGTCGCCAACAGCGGGCTGGGGTGCGCTCCGGGCGGGTTCATGTTGTAGGAGACGACGAGCAGACCCGCGACGACGCGCTCACCGATCCGGGTGACGTCGTACTCCTGCGTAGACAGGGTGTATCGGTCGGTGTCGTGGGTGTCGATCATGTCCTGCAACGCCGCGCGCATCGACTCGTTGAACTCTGCCGTCACCGCGGGGTCTCCCTCCGCGAGCTGCGGGATGAAGACGTCGTAGTCGACGCGGTCGGTGGACCCGACGACCTGCTCCGCGTCGGCGCGGTACGGTTCGGCGACCGCGGCGGGTTCGGTCGGCGCCGACGCGACCTCGGTGGTCGTGGCATCCGCCTCGGTTTCGACTGCTTCGGTTGCGACTGCTTCGGTGTCGTCGCCGCACGCGGCCAGGGACACGACGACTGCGGCGCACATTCCGGCGACCACCACACGACTGCGAACGACACGACCGCGACGTAACCTCATAGCCCCCCCCATCCAACACGCATCACCCGCACGATCGCAGCATTTCGTGACACGGCCACTCCCCGCTGCCGACTACTCCCCGCTGTCGACGGGGCGACCCGACAGGTGCCAGGCGTCGGTGCCGCCGGCGACGGAGACCGCGTCGACACCGCGACCGGCCAGGTAGTCGGCGGCCTGCAGACTGCGACCACCGACCGCGCAGATCACGTATACCTTCCGGTCGGTGGGGATCTCGCCGATGCGGGCGACGAACTCGCTGAGCGGAATGTTCACGACACCGGGCACCCGCACCTGCCGGTATTCGTCGATCTCCCGGACGTCGATGACGGGCGCGCCGTCGGCGAGTGCGGTCTCGAGTGCGGCCAGGTCGACTTCACGCATCGTTGTCGGTCCTCTCGTCGGGAGTGTCGCCGGGAGTGCCGGCGGAGGATCGTCCGAATCGAGCGACGATGCGGACCACGAGGTAGACGACGCCGCCGCACACGATCAGGAACACCACCCACGGTAGCGCGACACCCGCGGCGACCACCGCGTCACCCAGGGTCCGCCACAGTGAGTTCCAGCCGGAGACGAGGCCGTCCCAGAAACTGTCCTGGTCGGAGGGGCGCCGGTCGGTGCTGATGTCGACGGTGAGGGTGGACAGGTCGATGCGGTCGTCGAGCTGCCTGCGCTGCGCTTCGAGACTGTCGAGGTCGGCCTGCCGTTCGGCGAGGGCGCTCTCCGCCTCGATGAGATCGGCGGTGCTGGTCGCCGAGTCCATGAGGGCACGCAACCGCTCGACGGAGGCGCGCAAGGCACCGACCCGTGCCTCGAGGTCGGTGTACCGCATGGTGACGTCGTCGCGGCCGGTGGTCAGACTCGTCACCGTCCCGAGCGTGCTCACGTCGTCGATGACGGAGTCGAGAGAACCCGCCGGCACGCGCACCGTGAGCACACTGCTCGTCTCGGGTTGTTCGGTGAGCGAATCGACACGGCCGCCGGCGGCCTCGACGACGGTGACCACCTCGCGACCGGTGGAGACGGGGTCGGCGGCGGTGAGTTCGATGCGTCCGGTGACAATCTCCTTGCGGTCGGCGTCCGGTGCGGATTCCCGTGCTCCGTCGGACAGGGCCGGCATCGACGACGACACGCCCGGGCCACCCGAGTCCGGTCCACCGCCTCCCGAGCTGTCGCAGCCCGCGGTGACGAGCGCGACGAGGACGAACAGCAGGACCGGTAGCAGACGTCGCATGCGGCGATGCTAACGAAAATCCCGGGATCTCCCGGTGATCCGGAGATCCATCCGTTGCAGGTGGTCGGCGACGACGGTGACGGCGCCCTCCGCATTCTGGACCTGTCCGCGCACCAGCAGCGCCGGGGCCGTGTGTGCGAGGGTGCGGTGTCGCGCCCACAACCCGACCGAGCACACGACGTTGACCATGCCCGTCTCGTCCTCGAGGTTGAGGAAGGTGACTCCTGCCGCGGTGGCCGGTCGCTGCCGGTGGGTGACCGCTCCCCCGACGAGCACCCGGGTGCCGTCGGGAACGTCGAGCAGGTTCGCGGCGGGGACCACCCCGAGAGCGTCGAGCCGGTCGCGGAGGAACTCGGTGGGATAGCTGCCGGGCGACACACCGGTGGCCCACACGTCTGCGGCGGCGAGTTCGACGTCGCTCATGCCGGGAAGTGCCGGGGCGTTCGTGTGCGATCCGACCCCGGGGAGCCGTCCGGGCCGTTGGGTGGCGGCGGGACCCGCGGCCCACAGCGCTTCCCGTCGGGTGATCCCGAATCCGGACAGCGCCCCGGCGGTCGCGAGCGCTTCTGTCTGCGCGGCGGTGAGTTCGATGCGGGAGGTCAGATCCAGCAGCGAGACGTACGGCCCGTGGGCGTCCCGGTCCGCGACGATGCGGCCGGCGAGGTCGTCGCCGATGTGCCGCACGGCTCCGAGGCCGAGGCGGACGTCCTTCCCGGCGTTCTCGACGGTGGCGTGTGGCAGGCTCACACCGATGTCGGGTCCGTGCACGGTGACACCGTGGCGACGGGCGTCGGCGACCAGCGACTGCGGTGAGTAGAACCCCATGGGTTGCGCGCGCAGCAGTCCCGCGCAGAACGCGGCCGGGTGATGCAGTTTGAACCACGCGGAATAGAACACCAGCGACGCGAAGCTCTGCGAATGGCTTTCCGGGAAACCGAAGTTCGCGAACGCATACACCTTCTCGTAGATGCGATCGGCTACGTCGCCGGTGATGCCGTGGAGTTCGCGCATGCCCTCGTGGAACCGTGCGCGCAGTTGTTCCATCTTCTCCGGTGACCGCTTCGATCCCATCGCGCGACGCAACCGGTCGGCTTCGGCGGGGGTGAATCCGGCGGCGTCGACGGCCATCTGCATGAGCTGTTCCTGGAACAACGGCACCCCGAGGGTACGCCCGAGGGAGTTCTCGAGGCAGGGGTGGTCGTACACGACGGGTTCGAGTCCGTTGCGGCGGCGGATGTACGGGTGCACCGAGCCGCCCTGGATGGGGCCCGGGCGGATCAGCGCGACCTCGACGACGAGATCGTAGAAGGTGCGGGGCTTCAATCGGGGCAGGGTAGCCATCTGGGCTCGGGACTCCACCTGGAACACCCCGACCGAATCGGCGCGACACAGCATGTCGTAGACACCCTGCTCCGACAGGTCGAGGTGTGCCAGGTCGACGTCGACGCCTTCGTGTTCGGCCACGAGATCGATCATGTAGTGCAGCGCCGAGAGCATGCCCAGGCCGAGCAGGTCGAACTTCACCAGTCCCGCCGCGGCGCAGTCGTCCTTGTCCCATTGCAGGACGGTGCGGCCGGGCATGCGCGCCCATTCGACGGGGCACACGTCGGCGATCGGGCGGTCGCAGATGACCATGCCGCCGGAATGGATACCCAGGTGTCGCGGCAGTCCTTCGATCTGCGCCGCCAGATCCAGGACGGGTTCGGGAATGTCGACATCGGTCTCGGAGCGCACCCCACCCCAGCGGCCGATCTGTTTGCTCCATGCGTCCTGCTGTCCCTGCGAATGGCCGAGGGCACGCGCCATGTCGCGTACCGCGGAGCGTCCGCGATAGGTGACGACATTGGCGACCTGCGCAGCGTAGTCGCGGCCGTACCTGCGGTAGACGTACTGGATGGCCTCTTCACGACGGTCCGATTCGATGTCGAGATCGATATCGGGTGGGCCGTCACGTTCCGGTGAGAGAAACCGCTCGAAGAGCAACCCGTTGCGGACGGGATCGACGTTGGTGATGCCGATCGCGTGGCATACCGCAGAGTTTGCGGCGGAACCTCTTCCCTGGCAGAGGATGTCGTTGTCCTTGCAGAATCGGACGATGTCGTGGACGACGAGGAAGTAGCCGGGAAAACCGAGACTGTCGATGATGCCGAGTTCGTGCTCGAGCTGTCGATAAGCGGCGCGGTTGTGCTCGGGTGTCCCGTAGCGGCGCTGCGCGCCCTCGAAGGTCAGTGCGCGCAGCCACGTCTGCTCGGTGTGCCCGTCGGGTACGTCGAAGGGCGGCAGCTTCGGGGCGATCAGGCGTAGATCGAACGCGCAGGCGCGACCGAGTTCGGCCGCGGTGTCCACCGCGCCGGGGAAGGCCTCGAACAGTCGGGTCATTTCTGCCCCCGACCGCAGGTGCCCACCGCCGGTCGGCGACAACCGGCCCGCGGCGGCGTCGAGATCCTGACGTTCGGAAATCGCGGCCATCGCCATCGCGAGCCGGCGCTGTTCGGGCGCCGCGTAATGGGCCGCGGCGGTCGCGACACACGACAGTCCGTGTCGCCGTGCGAGTTCGGCGAGTACGACGTTGCGTTCATGGTCGTCGGGCAGGCCGTGCCGGGTCAGTTCGACGGTGACACGGTCGGCACCGAATCGGTCGACGAGATCGCGCAGTGCGATATCCGCGGCGTCGACTCCGCCGGCGTCGAGCGCGCGACGCACGTGGCCGCGTCGGCATCCGGTGAGGATCTGCCAGTGCCCACCGGCGGCGGCGGTGAGGGCGTCGTAGTCGTAGCGGGGTTCGTTCTTCGCTCCCCCGGCCAGGTGGGCGGCAGCGATCTGCCGCGACAGGCGCCGGTATCCCTCCTGCCCGCGGGCCAGCACGAGCAGGTGGGCGTCGCCGAGGCCCAGTTCGGCACCGAAGACGGTGCGCACGCCGAGTGCGCGGGCGGCCTCGGCGAAACGCACGACACCGTAGAGACCGTCGTGATCGGTCAGCGCGATCGCTTCGAGACCGAGTCGCGCCGCCTCCTCGACGAGCTGTTCCGGGGTGGAGGCGCCGCCCAGGAAGCTGTACGCGGAGTGCGCGTGCAGTTCGGCGTACGGAACGACCGGCTCGCCGGGTGCGCGCACGGAGCCCGTGTAGTCGCCGCGGCTGCGCGACCACGCGGGGGCGTCGTTGCCGTCGCCGGGGTGGTCGGGTTCGGACCTGCCACCGGAGCGGGGCCGGCCGGAGAGCACCCGCTCCATCTCGGACCAGGTCGGTGGACCGTTGTTCCATCCCATGCGCTCACCACCTCGTGCCTCAGCAGCATATCGAACATGTGTTCCCCTGAGTTCAGTCCGTCTGCGCAGGCTTCGACCGCGGCCGCATCGGGGTGGTCGGCGGAGCCAACCTCGGACGGATCGAAGCAACCCCGTCCGCTCATTGACGTGGTTGACGGACCTGAGGATACTTGGGTTGACATGGTTGACGAACGAGGAGATCTCGCATGAACACCCTGGTCGAACAGGAACGCAAGCTCATGGACCTTCTCACCCGCCGTGTCCACCAGACGTTCGCAGACGCGCGCGCAGCGGGCGTCCCCGCCGAGGTCTTCGACGATGTCGAATCGATCGCCCGCTCGATGACCGCGGCACTGCCCGCCAGCCACGTCTACGACCAGTTGGTCGGCCCGTTCTACGACACTGCCGGCCTGACACAGTGGTGGCGCGTGAGCCGCCAAGCGGTCAACAAGGCCGTGGCCGCCGACTCCGTGATCGCCTGTCGACTCGCCGACGACGGCCAGTGGGTCTATCCGACCTGGCAGTTCACGGACGAGGCAACGGTGCATCCGCACCTGATTGCGCTGTGGAGGACCCTGCGGCCTGCCGCCGACCCGTGGACCTGCGCAGTCTGGCTGCGAAGCCCGCAGCGTGAACTCGGCGACCTCAGTGCAGTCGACTGGGTCACCGCCGACCGCCCCCTCGACACCGTCATGGCGTTGGCTGACGCCGACGCGCAGCGGTGGGCCGCGTGAGCCGAGACTCCGTTGCGCTTCGCCCACCGACCCGGCCCCTGCACACGTTTCCGGACTGCGAGCTCACCGCAGCACAGCCCCTCATCCGCGGCCACCAGGCCGCGAACGGTCCGTGGTGGTTCGCTTCCTCCGGTGGCGGCCGGTTCGATCTGACCCCGCCGCGAGGTACCTGCTACCTCGCGTTCGACGAACTCACCGCGATCCGAGAAACTGTCGGAGAAGCCCTCGCGACGACTGGGGTGATCAGCGAAGACTTCGCCGTCACCCGCCAGCTGTCCACCCTGGCCGTGCCACACCCACACCGTGTGGCCGACACCTGCGCAGACGCAGCTGCGGACTACGGCCTGACCCGGGAATTGTCGTCGATGACCCCCTACGCGGTGCCGCAGGAGTGGGCCGCGGGGTTCGATGCCGCCTTCGCTGGGCTGCGGTACCGAACCCGGTTCACCACCGGGCCGAACCCGAACGCGGTCGCCCTGTTCAGGGAAGCCGGCGAGGCAGACTGGCCGACCGACCCGAACCCTGAGCCGTTCGCAGCAGCTGCTCGGCGATGCGGCCTCACCGTTGCTCGCCCGCCGAGGTCAGTGCGCATCGTCTCACCGCCGGCGAGCTGATGGTCCGGCCCTCAACATCACCCGCAGAACCCGCACTCTGCCCTCGTCGGCAACCGCCGCGGCAACCACCCACAACACACAAGGAGAGCCCTGTTGTCCGCGATCGACATCACCGACCTGGCCGGTGCCGTCTACTCCTCGGGGAAGGTGTTCGACGGCCTCGCCACCGGTCGCCTCGATACCGAGAACTTCCTACGCTCAGGAAGCCTGGCCGGAGTCTCCTCCCGCGCCGACCTTGCGCTACTCGAAGACCTCAGGGATGTCGCGCAGTTCATCATCGACCACCACGACCGGCTGATCGACGCCCCGTACGTCCGCGCGATCAACGCTCAGATCACCCGCAGTGGCGCGCTGCACCCCGGACAGCTTCGAACCCGGGACCAGCAGATCGGTGTTCGTACCCGGTATGGGCGGCACACACCTCCCGCGTTGACCGAGGACGACCTACAGCAGCTCATCGACTCGCTGACCTGCGGGGATGCCACAGAGAACGCGCTGGATCTGTTCGTGCAGCTCGCCAAAGCCCAACCGTTCGAGGACGGGAACAGGCGCACAGCCTTGTTCGTCGCGAACAGTTTGCTCATCGGCGGCGGCCGGATGCTGGTTGTCCCGGTCGACGAGCAGGATCCGCAGCTGTCCGACACCTTCAACGACCTACTCGCCAAGGCGTACATCCGCGACGAGCACGACGCGGTCAAGGATCTGCTGCGCAAGCACGGACTCACCGTGCTTGCGCGCTGAGCTCCAACCGTGTCGCGGAAGAACCGGCCGGCGCCGACAACGCGCGCCGGACCCACGGACTCGGTCTGCGGCTTCGGTTCGAGCAATTCGTCGGACAACATGGCGACGCTCGTCGTCGGCGCTGCGGGATCGTCCGGATCGACGCGCACCTCCTCATCCGCGACGAGCCACCACATGGAACTCCGGAAACCGGTGAAGCTCGTCGAACGGACGGCTCACCGTCCGCCACAGTTCGTCGAAACCGGCGTCCGCGAGTGCAGCCGACATCCGGTCCGGATGCCAGCGCCACGCCGGTGTCACCCGATGATCGAATTCGAGTACCCGGCCCACCTCGTCCGTGCCCTGTCCCGCCACCGCGACGACCGAACCCGGAGCCATCCGATCGGCCCAGCCGGCCAGCACATCCGGGATCTGTGTGGGCGGTACGTGGATGAGACTGAACCGGGCGAGAATTCCCGCGATCCCCCTGCCTTCCAGGTCCACCGAACCGAGCCGTGCATCGTCGTGCACGAACCGCAGATCCGGGTGGTGCCGACGCGCGAACCCGAGCATCTCCCGGCTCGGATCGACACCGATCACCTCGAGTCCGCGCTCAGCCAGATCCGCCGTGACATGTCCGACTCCGCAGCCGACGTCCAGCACAACACCGCCGACGTCGCCGTCGAGTACGTGATCGGCGAAGGCCGCGACGGCGTGCCGCTCGAGCGCCGTCAGGTAGGGATCGGGGAAGGTCCGGTCGTAGAGGTCTGCGAGGGCGTCGTATCCGGGCTGCTCCATCCCCGGATCGTCCCACGGTGTACACAGAGGAGGGCGGCCGACGACGCGGCCGTCGAACGAACTCAGGAGTACATCACCCCATGGCCGACCGCGCCACCCGAGCACCCCGGATCGATGCCCTGCGACCGGTCGACCTCGACGACCACGACGCCGACGAACTCGTTCCACACAGCACGTACGAGCAGATCCTCGTCACCGACGCGGTGCTCGGTACGTGCGAACTGGCCGGTGCGGCGCTCACGGCGTCCGAACTGCGCGGGCTGACGGTCGACGAACTCGACGTCGCGGACGCCCGGTTCGTCGACACCCGGATCACCCGTGTGCAGGCCCCGCGGATGGTGGCGCAACGCTGCAGTCTGCACAACGTGCGGATCGACGCGAGCCGGATCGGTGCGATGGACCTGTTCGACTGTGGGTTGCGGTCGGTGGTCGTGTCCGACAGCAAACTGGGGTTGGTGAACCTGCGTGGCGCGACCGTGCGCGACGTGGTGTTCCGTGGCTGCATCCTCGACGAACTCGATGTCAGCGAGGCCCGGTTCACGCGGGTCGCGTTCGAGGACTGCACCGTCGGGGAGTTGGACGTGCACCGCGCGACCTTCGAGCACGTCGATCTGCGCGGCCTGCACATCGGCACGGTCCGCAACCTCGACGGGATGCGGGGCGCCACGATCACCGGAGAGCAGGCCGTCGCGTTGACGGGCGCCTTCGCCGCACACCTCGGGATCAGGATCGACTGATCCGCTCGACGAGCCTCAGCGCATCGAACGACCCGTCTCCCCGTGCGTCCGGCAGAATGGACGCATGTACATCACAGCCGGCATCGTCGCGTTGCTGGTCGCAGGGTTCGCGGTGGACCGGTTCGGGTTGTTCGCCGAGCGTCGCGGGTGGATCTACTGGCGTCGGCGAAGCGGTTCGGGGGCCGGCGCCGGCGTGTTCGGTGAGATGCAGACGTTGCTGTCGCCGTCGTATCGGCACGTCGTCGAGGAACAACAGCGGCAGCAGACGACGCGGCACGATCTCGCAGCGGGCGCCCCACCGCTCGGCGTCGATCTCGAGCAAGGCACCGCCTACCTCGACCGTCCCTGACCGGGTGACCGACGATCAGCTCGCCGGTCGTGCGCCCTCTCGGATGCCGACGGCACGGCGGTATCGGTAGTAGCGGCGTACGCCCGCCAACAGGGCGAGGAGGCCGATGCCCCCGACGAGAATGCCGATGATCAGCAGCAGGAACAACGCGTCGGAGCTGCCGTCGTCACCGAAACCGATCATGCTGCCCGCAAGCAGCCCGAACATCGGTCCCAGCGCCATGACGAGAGCGCCGCCGACGATCGCCCAGAAGCCGGGCGGTACCGGGTCCAGAACGATCCGGCGCCCGGACCGAACCGATCCCGCCACGGTGTCATCCATCGGTACCCCTTTCCGCGAAGACCGCGTCCGGCCGGTGCCCGTTGGTGTGCGCCGGCGCGGCCGGCGTGCGGAACTTGTCGAGGAACGGGCCCACGATGTCGATCGGAATGGGGAACACCACCGTCGAGTTCTGATCGGCACCGAGCTCGAGAAGTGTTTGCAGATAACGCAGTTGAAGACTCGCCGGACTCTCGCTGAGGGTCTTGGCGGCATCACGCAGTTCCGTCGACGCCTGCAGTTCCCCGCGGGCACTGATGACCTTGGCGCGACGTTCACGTTCGGCTTCGGCCTGACGCGCCATCGCGCGTTGCATCGCCTCCGGGATCTCGACGTCCTTGATCTCCACGACGTGCACCTCCACACCCCACGGCTCGGTCTGCTTCGCGATCGAGGTGGCGAGATCCTCGTTGAGGTCGTCGCGGTGCGCGAGCAGGGTGTCGAGATCGGTGCGTCCGACCACCGACCGCAGGGCCGTCTGCGCGATCTGCGACGTCGCGACGGCGTGGTTCTCCACCGCCATCACCGACTGCACCGGATCGGTGACCTTGAACAGGACGACGGCGTTGACGCGGGCGGGCACGTTGTCGCTGGTGATCACCTCCTGGGGCGGGATCGTGAGGGTGACCACGCGCAGATCCACCCGGACCATCTTGTCCAGGCCGGGGAACACCACGACCATTCCGGGACCGAGCGGCGCTCTCAACCTGCCGATGCGGAAGGCCACGCCGCGTTCGTACTCCTTGAGCATCCGCACCGAGGCGAGCAGGTAGGCCGCGACCATCACCGCGACGACGACGAGCACGATCGTCATGCCGATTCACTCCTGTCCGTTCGGTGATCCGACGCGTATCGGGAACGCCGCCTGACTTCGTCGACGACCGCAGCCTCACGCTCCGCGAGAGCCTGGTCGAGCGATTGCGTCCGCATGCCCTCGGGTATGTGGACCCTGCTGCGCCACAGGTGCGACCACAGCGGAACGCTGAGCACTGCGGCGAGCAGGACTGCCCCGGCGAGCACCACCAGACCTGCCGCGCCCGGCGCCGTCACCGCGACGGCGACCGGCCAGACGATCCCGAACACCACTGCCGCGCAGGCGATACCGCGGTGGAACCGGGCGGCCTCCGAGGCGGGCCACGAATCCACGGCCCGCTGCACCTCACGTCCGGACGACGACGAGGTGCAACTGTCCTTGACCGGGCAGCTGTTGCACACCGTCGGGCTCGCCCGGTACCGCATGATCCGGTTGTCCGGGTCGAAGGACTGCGGCCACAACCACTGGTCCTCCGGACACAACCACGCGTCGTGATCGTCGTGATAGACGAAGCCGCCGAGTCGGCCGCCATCCGCGGACGTGGCGGCGCGGCTGGCGAACCCGTCTATGGCATAGGCCAAACCGACCATCGCCAGGCAGTAGCCCGCGGCGAGCCACACCTCGGCGCCGACGGATCCGAGCCCCGTCACGGCTGATCCTCGTCTCGGCGATCGGAGGCGTACCGGCTGCGCGACGACGGGAGATCAGGGTCGTCGGCGTCACCGACATCCGTGCGGTCTGCACCGACTCCCCCGACGCCGATCCCCGATCCGACGCTGAGACCGGTGCGGTCCTCGTAGGCGTCGGGATGCTCCTCGACGTACAACGTCTCGGGTTCCAGTTCGGTCGCGGTGGCCTTGATTCCGTAACGCACACCCAGATACGCGATCCACAGGAACG
>NZ_JAIYEP010000015.1 GCF_020515525.1 Rhodococcus yananensis | reverse complement strand
CGCGGTGACGATGCTGTCACCGCGGGCCACGATCCGATCGGGTCACCCGCGCCCGGGTACCGGCCTCACAGGTACTGGCCGGTGTTCGATTCGGTGTCGATCGCGCGGCTGGCGCTGGCGTTCTTGCCGGTCACCAGGGTGCGGATGTACACGATGCGTTCGCCCTTCTTTCCGGAGATCCGCGCCCAGTCGTCCGGGTTGGTGGTGTTCGGCAGGTCCTCGTTCTCGGCGAACTCGTCGACGATCGAGTCGAGCAGATGCTGCACCCGCAGACCGGGCGCGCCGGTGTCGAGCACCGACTTGATCGCGTACTTCTTGGACCGGTCGACGATGTTCTGGATCATCGCACCGGAGTTGAAGTCCTTGAAGTACAGGACCTCCTTGTCGCCGTTGGCGTAGGTGACCTCGAGGAACCGGTTCTCCTCCGACTCGGCGTACATGCGGTCGACGACCCGTTCGATCATCGCGCGGACGCACGCGACGCGGTCGCCACCGAACTCGGCGAGGTCGTCGGCGTGCACCGGCAGCGACTCGGTGAGGTACTTCGAGAAGATGTCGAGCGCCGCTTCGGCATCGGGACGCTCGATCTTGATCTTCACGTCGAGGCGCCCCGGCCGCAGGATCGCCGGATCGATCATGTCCTCGCGGTTCGATGCGCCGATCACGATGACGTTCTCGAGGCCCTCCACACCGTCGATCTCGCTGAGCAACTGCGGCACGACGGTGGTCTCCACATCGGAGGACACCCCCGACCCGCGGGTACGGAAGATCGAATCCATCTCGTCGAAGAACACGATCACCGGGGTGCCTTCGGAGGCCTTCTCCCGGGCACGCTGGAAGATCATCCGGATGTGTCGTTCCGTTTCCCCGACGAACTTGTTCAGCAACTCGGGGCCCTTGATGTTCAGGAAGAACGACTTCGCCTCCTTCGAGTCCTCCCCGCGGGCCTCGGCGATCTTCTTCGCCAACGAATTGGCGACGGCCTTCGCGATGAGGGTCTTGCCGCAGCCGGGCGGACCGTACAGCAGCACCCCCTTCGGGGGTCGCAGCGCGTACTCGTGGAACAGGTCCTTGTGCAGGAACGGCAGTTCCACCGCATCGCGGATCTGCTCGATCTGCCGGCCCAGACCACCGATGTCGGTGTAGTCGACGTCGGGGACCTCCTCGAGCACCAGATCCTCGACCTCGGCCTTCGGGATCCGTTCGAACGCGTACCCGGCCTTGCTGTCGACCAGCAGCGAATCGCCGGGCCGCAACTTGAAGTCGGTGACCGTATCGGCAGAGTCGACGTCGGTGGGGGTCGGGTCGAGGGTGCGGGCGGCGGCCTCGGCCAACGGCTCGGCCAGCCACACCACACGTTCCTCGTCGGCATGCCCGACCACCAGGGCACGATTCCCGTCGTCGAGCAACTCGCGCAGCGTGGTGATCTCCCCGACCCGCTCGAAGGTGCCGGCCTCCACCACGGTGAGGGCCTCGTTCAGGCGCAGGGTCTGCCCGGCCCGGAACGTGTCGACCTCCAGATTCGGGGACACCGCCACCCGCATCCGCCGACCCGAGGTGAACACATCGACGGTGTCGTCCCCGTACGCCTCGAGCATGACCCCGTACCCGCTCGGCGGCTGCCCGAGCCGATCGACCTCCTCACGCAACGTCACCAACTGCTGCCGGGCATCCTTGAGGGTCTCGAGCAGTTTGCCGTTGCGCACGGTGAGGGATTCCAGCCGCGATTCGAGGTCGCGTACCCGATCGGACGGTTCGGCCAACCGATTCCGGAGGGCGAGCACCTCCGCACGCAGATCCTCGATCTCCCGTGCCGCCACCGCCTCCGGGTTCTCTGACGAGCTCATGTGCGACTCCCTCCACTATCGGTCATTCCACGCTACCGGCCCGGCGCACCGTCGTGGGGGTCGACACGAAAACGTCATGGACGGGCGGAGTGTCGCGCCCGTCACCGGGACGACCTCCCGCCCCGGACACACTGTTAGCCTCACCTAATCGGGTACGGGCCCGTACCCCTCGGAAAGGAACCTGCCATCGTGAACACCCGCACCGTCTGGGCCGCCGCCGCAGCCGTCGTAGCGCTCGCCGTCGTGCCCGCCTGCTCCTCCGACGACTCCGCCGCAACCACGACGACCAGCGACACCACCACGAACGCGACCACCACCACCACCACCACGAACGCGACCACCACCACCGCGGCCGCCGCGGCGGCCACCGCCGCCGACCTGCAGCCGCAACTCGACGTGTTCTTCGACCCCACCTCGACCGTCGACGCGAAGGCCGCCGTAGTCGAGAACGGCGCCGACCTGACCGCCGTCCTCGAACAGTTCAACGGTGTCCTCGCCGGCTACCCCCTGACCGCCACCGTCGGCGACGTCACCGGTGTCGACGCCGACACCGTCACCGCCACCACCGACGTCGCCGGCCCGCACGGCGGCGCCCCCATGGACCTGACCTTCACCGACGTCGACGGCACCTGGGTGCTCGCCACCGACAGCACCTGCTCCATCCTCGAGATGGGGCACCTCAGCTGCTGACACCCCGATCGGGTGTGCCGGAACCCGGCACACCCGATCCGGTGAGCGGATCAGCCCTTACCGGGGCGACGCTGCGGTTTCGGGGTGACCGTGCCCTCCGCCAACCGCCGCGCCGACACCAGGAACGCCGTATGCCCCTGCATCCGATGCTCCGGACGCACCGCCAACCCCACCACATGCCAGTCCCGCACCATCGATTCCCACGACCGCGGCTCGGTCCAACACGTCTGCTCCCGCAACGCCTCGACCACCTTCGACAACTGCGTCACCGTCGCCACATACACGATCAGCACCCCCCCGGGCACCAACGCCGCCGACACCGCCGGCAACGCATCCCACGGTGCCAGCATGTCCAGGATCACCCGATCCACCTGCCCGCGCTCCGCGACGTCGTAGTCCGCGACATCCCCGACCGTCAGATCCCAGTTCGCAAGCCGCTCCCCGAAGAACGTCTCCACATTGCGCACCGCATGCTCGGCGTGATCCGCCCGGATCTCGAACGACGACACCGCCCCCTCCGGGCCCACCGCCCGCAGCAACGAACACGTCAACGCCCCCGACCCCGCGCCCGCCTCGAGCACCCGCGCACCCGGGAACACATCCCCCTCGTGCACGATCTGCGCCGCATCCTTCGGGTAGATCACCTGCGCTCCACGCGGCATCGACAGCACATAGTCGACCAGCAGCGGCCGCAACGCCAGATACGGGGTGCCGTTCGTGGAGCACACCACCGTGCCCTCGTCCGCGCCGATCAACGCGTCGTGCACGATCCCACCCCGATGGGTGTGGAACTCCTTACCGGCCTCGAGCACCACCGTGTACTTACGGCCCTTGGCATCGGTCAACTGCACCCGGTCCCCGACCTCGAACGGTCCGCTGCGCCCGAGTCCACCTACTGCCATCGCCGTGTCCACCTTCACCGAAACACCCACCGCCGCGACGTGCGGCGCATCCACCCGGCACCCTGCCGGACCAGCACCCAGCCTGCCAGGTTCGCACCCACCACCGACACGCACCCCACGACCCACCCCCGACCCAGCGGTGCGATCATCGACGCGGACCACCACCACCGACCCCCGGGAGACCCGTCGTGAACGACACCGCGCGGACCGTCGAGACCGGCACCGCCTTCTACGAACACCTCGGCCCCGGCACCCCCACCGACCCCGACACCACCGTCGAACGGTTCCGCCCCACCGAACACACCGTCTCCACCTGGGGACCGGACATGCAACACGGCGCACCCCCGTCCGCGCTGCTCACCCGCGCCCTCGAAACGCACCGTCGCCGCCCCGACACCCGCCCCACCCGCATCTGCATCGACCTGCTCGGACCGGTACCCCTGACCGACCTCGACGTCCGCACCCGCATCGACCGGCCCGGCCGCCGCATCGAACTACTCGTCGCGGAACTGTGGACCACCACCGGTGACGGCACCGACCGGCCCGTCGCACGCGGCACCGCCTGGCGCCTGGAAACCACCGAGATCCCCGAGATCCCCGACCTCGCCCGCAGCCACGAACCACACCTGCCGCCCGCCGACACCCTCGACCCCACCGAACTCGACCTGTTCGGCGCCACCGGCTACATCGACACCCTCGACTGGCGCGTCGTCACCCCACTGGGCGCACCCGGCCCCTCCGCGGCATGGCTGCGCACCCGCAGCGCCCTCGTCGCCGACGAAACCCCCACCCCGCTCCAACACGTCTTCACCGTCGCCGACGTCGCCAACGGCATCGGGTCCAAACTGCACCCCGCACAGTGGCTGTTCCTCAACACCGACCTGACCGTGCACCTGTTCCGCGCACCCGAACCCGGAGACTGGACCGGCATCACCGCCGACACCGCCGTCGGCCCCGACGGTGTCGGCATGACCTCCGGCATCCTCCACGACGAAACCGGACCCCTCGGCCGCATCACCCAGAACGTGCAAGTGCGGCGCCGCTGACCGCGGCGCCGCACCCACCGTTCCCGTCGCCGCGCCGTCAGTCGACGACCGCACCCCGCATCGCCCGACACGACCGGATATCCGACGCCAGAATCGCCTTCGCCCCGATCTCCGCCAACCGATCCATCACCGCATTGTGACCCTTGCGCGACACCATCGCCCGCACCGCCACCGAATCCTCGTTCGCCAACGGCGAGATCGTCGGCGACTCCAACCCCGGAGTCACCTGCACCGCCTGATCCAACAGGTGCTTCGGGCAGTCGTAATCCAACATCACATACTGCTGCGCGAACACCACCCCCTCGAGCCGCGCGATCAACTGATTGCGGGCCCGATCCCCCCGATCAGCGCCCTCCCGCTCGATCAACACACCCTCCGACGAGCACAACGGATCCCCGAACGCCACCAACTCGTGCTGCCGCAACGTCCGCCCCGACCCCACCACATCGGCGATCGCATCCGCCACACCCAACTGGATCGAGATCTCCACCGCACCATCGAGCCGGATCACCGTCGCCTCGATCCCCCGCGCCGCGAGATCCCGCCGCACCAGATTCGCGTACGACGTCGCGATCCGCAGCCCCTGCAGATCCGACACCTGCCAGTCCCGGCCCTTCGGCCCCGCATACCGGAACGACGACGTCCCGAACCCCAACGACAACCGCTCCTGCACCGGAGCACCCGAATCCAACGCCAGATCCCGACCCGTGATCCCCAGATCCAGCTCACCGGACCCCACATAGATCGCGATGTCCTTCGGACGCAAGAAGAAGAACTCGACATCGTTGACCGGGTCGATCACCGTCAGATCCCGCGAATCGGTCCGGCGACGATACCCCGCCTCCCGCAGAATCTCGGCGGCGGACTCGGACAACGAACCCTTGTTCGGAACTGCGACGCGCAGCATGGAGGAAAGTCCTTTCGGAGAAAACGACGAACACGAGGAAAGCGAAGGCACGGCACGGCACCCACCCACCCGTCGGGCGGGCACCGACCGTCACAGATGCTTGTAGACGTCCTCGAGCGTCAGACCCCGCCCCACCATCAGCACCTGCACCCAGTACAGCAGCTGCGAGATCTCCTCGGACAACTCCTCGTCGGACTGGTACTCGGCGGCGATCCACACCTCACCCGCCTCCTCGAGCACCTTCTTGCCCTGCGCATGCACACCGGCATCCAACGCAGCGACGGTGCCGGACCCCTCAGGACGGGACACAGCACGCTCGGACAGCTCGGCGAACAGGGAATCGAAGGTCTTCACGAACACCGATTCTTCCATGCCCCGCCCACACCCCCACATCCAGGACACCGCCCCGTGATCACCACGACAACGACCGCCCACTGACGAAACACCGCTCCACACCCGAAACCGGGTCCGTGAACGCCAACGACCGCGCCACCAACCGCAACGGATCAGCGAACTCCCCCGGCGCGCGGCGCCGCACCCGCGGATAGAAATCGTCCCCCACGATCGGCACCCCCAACGACGCCATGTGCAGCCGCAACTGATGGGTGCGGCCCGTCACCGGACGCAACCGGTACCGGGCCCGATCCCCGCGCCGCTCGATCACCTCGACCGTCGTCTCCGCGTTCGGTTCCCCCACCACCTCCCGTGCTGTCGGCTGCCCGTGCTCCTTGACGATCCGGGACCGCACCACCCGAGGAAACGCCACGTCCTCCCGGAACCCCGCGACCGCCTCGTACACCTTCCGCACCTGCTGACGCTCGAACATCTGCTGATACGGCCGCCGCAACGCCCGGTCCGCAGTGCACAACAACACCCCCGCCGTCATCCGATCCAACCGGTGCACCGGCACCAGATCCGGCAACCCCAGATCCCGCCGCAACCGCACCGTCACCGTCTCCCGGATATGCGCACCCCGCGGGATCGTCGCCAGGAAATGCGGCTTGTCCACCACCACCAGACCATCCCCGCGGTACAGCACCTCCACCTCGAACGGCACCGCCGGTTCCAGCGGCGGCTCCCGATAGAAATACACGAACCGCGTCGGCTGACACCGCGACAACTCCCCCACCGCACGCCCGTGCTCGTCGACGAGTTCCCCCACCGCGATCCGCCCCGCCCAGTCCTCCCCCGGGAACTCCGCCCGCAGGAAGTCGAGAACCGTCGTCGCCGCCGACCCCGCCGGCATCCGCACCCGATCCGGACCCAGACCGCCGCGCAACGGCAACGGTGCACCCGCCACCTCAGCTCACCGAGACCACGTCAGGAACCGGCCCCCACCGGGTCCGGTACGCACCCCTCACACACCAAGGTCAACTCCCGGCCCCGCACATCCGGATGATTGCGATAGCGGGACGTCGGGGAACCACACACCGTGCACCGACCCAACACCGCCGCATCCTCGCTGAACTCGACGTTCATCCGCCCGTCGAACACATACAGCGAGCCCTCCCACAGACCGTCGTCGGCGAACTCCTCGCCGTACCGCACGATCCCCCCATCGATCTGGTACACCTCCTCGAAACCCCGATTCCGCATCAACGCCGACAACACCTCGCACCGCACCCCACCCGTGCAGTACGTCACCACCGGCCGCGACTTCAGATGGTCGTACCGGCCACTGTCGAGCTCCGCCACGAAATCCCGCGTCGTCGCCACATCCGGCACCACCGCACCCCGGAACCGCCCGATCTGCGCCTCGAACGCGTTCCGCCCGTCGAAGAACACCACATCATCGCGTTCGGACACCAACGCATGCACCCCGCGCGGCGACAAGCGCTCACCCCCACCGACGACCCCGTTCTCGTCGACCTTCACCTCGTCGGGCACCCCGAACGTGACGATCTCCGGCCGCACCTTCACCGACAACCGCGGGAAATCCGCGCCGGTCCCGTCCGACCACTTCACATCCACGTCCCGGAACGCCGGATAACTGCGCAACCCCCGCACATACCGTTTCACCGCCACGATGTCCCCACCGACGGTGCCGTTGATCCCGTGCCGGGAGATCAGGATCCGCCCGGTCACCCCGTTCGACTCGGCGAGAGTGTGCTGCCACAACCGGATCGCCTCCGGATCCGGCAACGGAGTGAACGCGTAGAACAACACGATCTTCGGGACACTCACGCGCACACCCCCACCGATGCATGAACATCACGCAGATCCGCCACCGACACCCCGACGAGACTGTCCCGGAACACCCGCCGCGGGGACACCGGCACCTCCACCAGCGACGGCACCACCAGCACCGCACACCCGGCAGCGTCGGCGGCCGCCGCACCCGTATGGGAATCCTCCACAGCCAGGCACTGCGCCGGATCCACCCCCAGCAACTCCGCCGCCCGCCGATACGGTGCCGGATCCGGCTTACCCGCCGCCACCTCGTCGCCACACACCGAATACACGAAATGCTCGCGGCCCAACGTGTCCAACGCCACCTCACACAGCTGCCGGCCCGTGTTCGTCACCAACACCTGCGGCACCCCCGCGTCCCGCACCGCACCCAACGCATCCTGGGCACCGGGCCGCCACGGCAAACCCTGCGCGAACAACTCCGCCATATACGCGTTGAGCCACGCCTCCGCCGCAACCTGCTCATCCGGAGTCGGATCCAACCCGAGCCCGTCGAACGTGCGCCACACCGACAGATCCAACGGCCCCCCGACCGTCGCCAACCGCGTCCGCTCCGACATCGGGCCACCCAGATGCAACGACAACGCACGCATCCCGACATCCCACAACTGCTCCGACTCGAGCAGCGTGCCGTCCATGTCCCACAACACCGCGCGCAACGCGACGACACCGGACTCCGCTACCGACACCACTTCTCAACTCCGTTGATGCTCGAGACCGAAAACACCCGATCGAGGGTACTCGCCGCCTCCGGACCTACACGTTGAAGTACTTCGCCTCCGGATGGTGCAGCACGAACGCGTCGGTGGACTGCTCGGGATGCAACTGCAACTCCTCCGACAACTCCACCCCGATCCGACCCGGTTCGAGCAACTCCACCAGCTTGATACGGTCCTCGAGTTCCGGGCACGCCCCGTATCCGAACGCGAACCGCGCACCCCGATACTCGAGCTTGAAGTAACCGGCCACCTCGTCCGGATCCTCATCCGCCGCGGTCACACCCCCCGAGAACGCCAACTCCTGCCGGATCCGCCGATGCCAGTACTCCGCCAACGCCTCCGTCAGCTGCACCCCGATCCCGTGCACCTCCAGATAATCGCGGTACGAATTCGACGCGAACAACTCGTTCGCGAAATCCGCGATCGGCTGCCCCATCGTCACCAACTGGAACGGCCACACATCGACCTCACCGGCGGCCAACGCATCGTCACGTGACCGCACGAAATCGGCCACGCACAGGAACCGCGGACGCTGCTGACGCGGGAACGTGAATCGGTACCGCTCCGGAGCATCCGGACGAGGCTCGGCCAACACCACGATGTCATCGCCCTCGGACACCGCCGGGAAGTACCCGTACACCACCGCCGCATGCTGCAAGATGCCCTCGGTCGACAACCGGTCCAACCAATACCGCAACCGCGGCCGACCCTCGGTCTCCACCAACTCCTCGTACGTCGGACCGTCACCGCCACGCTGTCCCCGCAGTCCCCACTGCCCCAGGAACAGCGCCCGCTCGTCGATCAACGACGCATACTCCGCCAGCGCAATGCCCTTGACGATCCGCGTCCCCCAGAACGGCGGAGTCGGCACCGGAAGATCCGCCGCAACATCGCTGCGCGCGGGAATCTCCACCGGAACCTCGGCAGCCTTACGCTTCTCCGCGATCCGCTTGCTGCGCTCGTGCCGTTCCTTGCGCTCGGCCGCCTTCCGCGCCGCTTCCAGCGCCTCCGGACTGTCCGGAGCCGGGCCCTCACCCCGCTTGATCGCCATCACCCGATCCATCAACGACAGACCCTCGAACGCATCGCGCGCATACGACACATCACCCTCGTACACGTCCGCCAAATCGTTCTCGACGTAACTGCGGGTCAGCGCAGCACCGCCGAGCAACACCGGGAACTGCTCGGCGACCCCCCGCGAATTGAGCTCCTCGAGATTCTCCTTCATCACCACCGTCGACTTCACCAACAGACCCGACATGCCGATCACATCGGCACGCTTGTCGATCGCCGCATCCAGAATCGTCGCGATCGGCTGCTTGATCCCGAGGTTGACCACCTCGTACCCGTTGTTCGACAAAATGATGTCGACGAGGTTCTTACCGATGTCGTGCACATCCCCCTTGACCGTCGCCAACACGATCCGACCCTTGCCCTCGTCGCCCGTCGACTCCATGTGCGGCTCGAGATGCGCCACCGCGGCCTTCATCACCTCAGCCGACTGCAACACGAACGGCAACTGCATCTGCCCGGACCCGAACAACTCACCGACCGTCTTCATCCCCGACAACAGCGTCTCGTTGATGATCTCCAACGGCGGCACCGACTTCATCGCCTCGTCGAGATCCATCTCGAGCCCGTTGCGCTCCCCGTCGACGATGCGCCGCTCGAGCCGCTCGAACAACGGCAACGCCGCCAACTCCTGCGCGCGGGACTCGCGCGCCGACGCCGCCGACACCCCCTCGAACAACTCCATCAACCGCTGCAACGGGTCATAGCCCTCCCGCCGCCGGTCGTACACCAGATCCAGCGCCACCTGCCGTTGCTCGTCGTCGATCCGCGCCATCGGCAGGATCTTCGACGCATGCACGATCGCCGTATCCAGACCCGCCTCGGTGCACTCGTGCAGAAACACCGAGTTCAACACCTGCCGCGCCGCAGGGTTCAACCCGAACGACACATTCGAGATCCCCAACGTGAAATGCACCCTCGGATACCGACGGTGAATCTCCCGAATCGCCTCGATGGTCTCCACCCCGTCGCGCCGCACCTCCTCCTGACCGGTGGAGATCGGGAACGTCAACGCATCGACGATGATGTCGTCCTGCTCGAGCCCCCACTTGTCGATCAGATCGGTGATCAGCCGCTCCGCGATCCGCACCTTGTGCTCCGCGGTCCGCGCCTGCCCCTCCTCGTCGATCGTCAACGCCACCACCGCGGCGCCGTGCTCGACGACCTGCGTCATGATCCGCTCGAACCGCGACCCGGGGCCATCCCCGTCCTCGTAATTCACCGAGTTCACCGCGCACCGGCCACCGAGATGCTCGAGACCCGCCCGGATCACATCCGGCTCCGTCGAATCGATCATGATCGGCAACGTCGACGCCGTCGCGAACCGCGACGCCAACGCCGTCATGTCGACCGCACCGTCACGCCCCACATAGTCGACGTTCAGATCCAACATGTGCGCACCGTCACGGATCTGATCCTTCGCCGCATCCAGGCACTTGTCCCAGTCCCCGGCGATCATCGCCTCCCGGAACGCCTTCGACCCGTTCGTGTTGGTGCGCTCACCGATCATCACGATCGACGCGTCCTGATCGAAGGGAACCGACGTGTACAGCGACGACACACTCGGCTCGTACTCCGGGTTCCGCGACGCAGGCCGCAACCCGCGCACCGCGTCCGCAACCTGCCGGATGTGCTCCGGCGTCGTCCCACAGCACCCACCGACCAACGACAACCCGAACTCGGTGACGAACCCCGCCAGCGCCTGCGCCAACTCCTCCGCCGACAACGGGTACTCCGCACCGTTCGGCCCCAACACCGGCAGACCCGCGTTCGGCATCACCGACACCGGGATCCGCGCATGCTGCGACAGATACCGAAGATGCTCACTCATCTCCGCCGGACCCGTCGCACAGTTCAACCCGATCAGGTCGATCCCCAACGGCTCGAGCGCCGTCAGCGCCGCACCGATCTCCGACCCGAGCAGCATCGTCCCGGTCGTCTCGACCGTCACGTGCGCGATGATCGGGATCCGCCGGCCCGCGTGCTCCATCGCGCGGCGCGACCCGATGATCGCGGCCTTCGCCTGCAGCAGATCCTGGCAGGTCTCGACGAGGATCGCGTCGGCACCGCCGTCGAGCATCCCCAACGCCGCCTCCACGTAGGCGTCACGCAGCACCGCGAACGGTGCGTGCCCCAGCGTCGGAAGCTTCGTGCCCGGACCCATCGACCCGACCACCATCCGCGGAACCCCGTCCGCGGACGGACCCATCTCGTCCGCCACCTCCCGTGCAAGGCGGGTACCACGTTCGGACAGGTCACGGATACGGTCGGCGATGTCGTAGTCGGCGAGGTTGGGCAGGTTGCAACCGAAGGTATTGGTCGAGACGATGTCGGCGCCCGCCTCGAAATAGGCGCGGTGGATCCCCCGAATCACGTCGGGCCGGGTTTCGTTGAGGATCTCGTTGCACCCCTCGAGGCCGCGGAAGTCGTCCAGCGACAGTTCCGCGGCCTGCAACATGGTGCCCATCGCCCCGTCTCCGACGACAACGCGCTGCTTCAGCGCATCGAACAGGACAGAGTGCAATGGGGTGGACATGCCAACCAGACTAATGGGCGGGTCCAACTGCCTCGGTCGTAGGCTGGACGAGTGAGCGCAAGTGAGTCACCCGAGACCCCCGACGACGACATGCCGGCTCTGCGGAACCCCGTGCTCGTCGCCGCGTTCGAAGGGTGGAACGACGCCGGAGACGCCGCCAGCGGTGCCGTCGAACACCTCGAACTGATCTGGGATGCCGAACCCTTCGCCGAACTCGACTCCGAGGAGTACTACGACTACCAGGTGAACAGGCCGCAGGTACGCCTCATCGACGGCGTCACCCGCCGCATCGACTGGCCCGGAACCCGATTGTCGGTGTGCTCCCCACCGGGAAGCGACCGCGACGTCGTGCTACTGCACGGCATCGAACCCAACATGCGCTGGCGCAGTTTCTGCGACGCCCTGCTCGAACTGATCGACGAGATCGGTGTGCACAGCGTCGTACTCCTCGGTGCACTGCTCGCCGACACCCCCCACACGCGGCCCGTGCCGGTGACCGGCACCGCCCACACCGCCGAGGCCGCCACCCGCTACAACCTCGAGAAGTCCCGCTACGAGGGCCCCACCGGCATCACCGGCATCCTGCAGGACGCCTGCGTGCGCGCCGGAGTACCCGCCATCTCCTTCTGGGCAGCCGTCCCGCACTACGTGTCCAGTCCCCCCAATCCCAAGGCCACGGTGGCGCTGCTCCGCCGCGTCGAGGACGTCCTCGACGTCGAGGTCCCCCTCGGAGAACTGCCGGCCCTCGCCGAGGAATGGGAGGAGACCGTCACCTCCATGACCGAGGACGACGAGGACATGGCCGAGTACGTGCACAGCCTCGAAGAACGCGGTGACGCGGAAACCGACATCTCCGACGTCATCGCCAAGATCGACGGCGATGCCCTCGCCGCCGAATTCGAACGCTACCTGCGACGGAGAGGCCCCGGCGGGTTCACCCAGTGAGCGGCCGCCGCGACGCACTCCAACGCGCGGCGCTGTACGTCGGCGGATTCCTCGGACCGTTCGGTGGAAGTGTCGTGGTCTCGATGCTGCCGGAGATCGGAGCCGACCTCGGGGTGTCCGCCGGACAGGCCGCTACCACCGTCACCGCGTATCTCGCACCGTTCGCCGCCGCGATGCTCATCTCCGGAACTCTCGGTGCCCGTTGGGGTCGGCTGCGCACCGTCCGCATCGCGTACGTCGCGTACATTGCGGTGTCGATCGCTGCTGCGCTGGCACCGACCCTGCCCATGCTGCTCGGGGCACGGGGACTGCAGGGCGTCGCGAACGCGTTCACCACTCCCCTGCTGCTGGCGGTGCTCGCCGAGATCACACCCCGGGACCGGTTGGGACGTGCGCTCGGGATGTTCGGCGCGATGCAGGCCGCGGGCCAGACCACGGCGCCGCTGGTCGGTGGTCTCGCCGCGGAGGCGAGTTGGCGGTGGGCGTTCGTCGTGCTGGCCGCTGCCGCTCTCGGTCTCGCGCTGGTCGGTCTGCCCGACGGGATCCGCGATGATTCCGGTGGCAGAGCTCCGCGACTGCGGGATGCTCTCGAACTGCGTGTCGTCCGGGTGGGTGTGGTCGCGCTGCTGGGGTGGGGTTCCCTCGGCGGCCTGAACTTCCTCGTGGCGTTCCGTGTCGAGGACGACTTCGGTCTGGGCCCGTCGGGACGAGGTGCCCTGCTCACGGTGTTCGGGGTGGCAGGCATCCTCACAGCACGTCGCGTGGGCACGGTCATCGACCGTATCGGTGCTCGCCGTACCGTGCTGATCGGCGCGGTCGGTGGTGCCCTGCTCGTCATCACCATCGGTACCGCCGATCATCTCGCGGTCGTGGTGGGTGCCTGGTTCCTTGCCGGGATCGCCTCGCAGTGTGTGCTCGTCGGAATCAATGCCGCGGTCCTCGGTGATCACGGGGCGAACCGAGGCGGCGCGGTGTCGGTGGTCCAGTCGTTCCGCTTCGGCGGAGGCGCTGTCGTGCCCGTGGCGTTGACTCCCGTCTATTCGGCGGATCCGATCGCGGCATTCGTCGTGCCTGCTCTGCTGCTCGCGACCGTCGCGCCGCTCATGATGCCGCGCCGCTCGTGAAGCTGTGAGACATCAGCCCAGCACGTGCTTCAGCACCACCGGGCCTGCTCCTGGATGGTTGGTGAGGTGCGCGAGAAGGGAGGAGAATTCGGGTAATCATTGGTTTCCGTCTGATTCAGAATATTTCTGGAGGGTAGAGGTGCCCGGCGGATCGCCGATCTCCTCCGCCGGGCACCTCTACCTGTTGTTGTCGGTCACTCGCCGGCCGGCAACGCTCGCAACGAGCTCGTCGTCGAGTCGACCGCTCGTGCGGCCTCCTCCCCCTTGATCACGAAGTGCCGCAGATAGTAGTTCTCGTGCTCGTCGTGTTCGTGGAAGTGATGCGGTGTGAGCACCACCGAGAACACCGGGACATCCGTGTCGAGCTGCACGCGCATCAGGCCGTCGATCACCGCGCTCGCCACGAAATCGTGGCGGTAGATACCGCCGTCGACCACCAGGCCGGCGGCGACGATCGCGTCGTACCGACCCGTCCGGGCCAGCCGTTTCGCGTGCAGCGGAATCTCGAACGCCCCCGGAACCTCGAAGAAGTCCAGCGACTCCCTCGCGTGGCCGAGTGCCACGATCTCGTCCGTGAACCCCTTCTTCGCCTGATCGACGATGTTGCGGTGCCAGGTGGCCTGAACGAAGGCGATACGCCCCTCGGTGTCACTCATGAGATGACGCTAGCGCACTCCCCTCCCCCGATCGATACAGGTGGCCGAACAGGATCGGGCACCGTGCATTTTTTGGAAAATGCTTGTTTCCGTCATCGACAGAGTCGTCTAGGGTGACTGTTGTGACGCAACAGGACGACACCGGCGCCTCCGAACCGTCGCTCGGGCCCCGACCGGAGCGGCCCATCGACATCTATCGTCGGGCCGTGGCCTGCCTCGACGCCTGTCTACCGCTCGGGTGGAGCCTGACCTCCGACCGACCACGCTCCCCCGCCGCGCCGGAACGCATCGTCGTCACCGCCCCCGACGGCGAGTCCGTGTCGTTCGCGGTCGTCACCTCCCGCGGTGTGCTCAGCGGCGACATCGCGCGCATCGCCTCGGAACTCGCGCAGTCCGATCGCGGACTCGTGTGCGCCCACTATCTGTCGGATCCGGTTCGCCGCCAACTCGACCAGCACGGCATCTCGTATGCCGACGCGACCGGGAACCTCGCGCTGGTCGCGTCCCGCCCCGCCGTGTGGGTCCGCAATCGAGGCGCCGACGCCGATCCCTGGCGCGGCCCCGGCCGGCCGTCCGGGGTCCTCACCGGTGAGCCGTCCGACCGTGTCGTGCGCGCCCTCGCCGACCATCACGGGGACATGACCGTTCCGGAACTCATCTCCCTCTCCGGTGCTTCGACCGGCGCCACCTACCGCGTCGTGGAGGTCCTCGTCGAACGAGAACTGATCCGCCGCATCCCCCGCGGTGCGATCACCGCGG
This sequence comes from Rhodococcus yananensis, assembly GCF_020515525.1. Lineage (GTDB taxonomy): Bacteria > Actinomycetota > Actinomycetes > Mycobacteriales > Mycobacteriaceae > Rhodococcus > Rhodococcus yananensis. The sequence goes on along the minus strand of NZ_JAIYEP010000015.1, from coordinate 55,660 downwards.
TGCGATGGGAACCGATGCTGCGTGCGTGGGCCGCCGACCGGAAGGTCTGCGCCACCCGGCGGTTCGCGACGCCGGACGGACTCGGCGCGGTCACCGCCGCACTCGCCGACCGCATGGACGTCCCCTACGTCCTCTCCGGCGTCGGCGCCACCGATTACGCCCGCCCCGACGTGCTGGAACTCTACGCCGACGACCACGACGCCCTCGCCACCGCGACGGGTCTGCGCCCGGTCGACCGCGGAGGCGACGTCGTCGTGGCGATTCCGTGGTCACCCGTCGTGTTCGATCGGATGGACCGACGCGACGGCCTGCGTTTTCTCGCACCCGCCCACCTGTACGCCGACCTGTTGTCGGGACCGTTCCGGAACCGAGCGGCCGCCGAACACCTGCGTGCACAACTCGTCGCCGACGAGTCACGCTGGCGCCGCCCGGTTCGTTGAGCCGACCGAACGTGCGAGCGCGCGCCGCCGTGTACGGTTCTGGTGACGGCCCCGTTCACCGACCACAGGAGGTCCGCCGCAATGGAATCGGTGTACGCCCGCGATCTCCCGTCGGCGCTGGAATCCGCGTCGATCGGGGCTCTCCTCGGCGACCGCACCCCCGCGGTGTTCCTCGACTACGACGGTGTCCTGACTCCCATCGTGCCGCGGCCGGAAGACGCCCGCATGTCCGAGAACATGCGCGCCACGCTCCGTGCACTCGCCGAGCGCTGCCCGGTGTGCATCGTCACGGGCCGCGATCGTGACGTCGTGCAGCAACTCATGGGCGTCGACGACCTCACGGTCGCGTCCAGTCACGGATTCGAGATCTGGCAGCCCGGCCGCGGCGAGCTGACCGTCGACGGTCTCGACGACTACTCGAACCTCGTCGCGGAGACCACCGAGACCCTACGCCGCCGGACCGCCGGTCTCGAGGGAGTGCAACTCGAGCCGAAGCGGGCATCCGTTGCCGTGCACTACCGGCGCGCGGCACCCGATGCACGCGACCGGGTTTCTGCGATCGTCCGGGACCTCGTCGACGATCCGTCCGGGCGTCTGGCGGTCGTCCCCGGGAAGATGGTCTACGAACTCAAACCCGCCGTCGACTGGGACAAGGGGCGAGCGGTCCTGCACCTGCTCGACGTCCTCGGCCTCGACCGGCCCGACACCGTGCCGCTCTACCTCGGCGACGACATCACCGACGAGGACGCATTCCACGCCCTCCGCGACCGCGGCGTCGGAATCCTCGTGTACGACGCGGACGACCCCGATACCGTCGGACGCACCACGGAAGCCCGATACACCCTGGCCTCCGTGGACGATGTCGAGCGTTTCCTCACCGGGCTGGCCCGACCGGGTTCCTGACGCCCCACACCGCTCGACCTCGCAGCGTCCCGCAGCCAGGAGGTGGATGTGTACGACCCGGAGTTCGTCCTCACCTACGACGGGTTCGACCCGGAGGCCGAGGGCCTGCGCGAGTCCATGACCTCCACCGGGAACGGATACTTCTGCACCCGCGGGACCGCCGAATGGGAGGACGGGGGCGACGTTCACTACCCCGGCACGTACGCGCACCGCTGCTACAACCGCGAGACCACCATCATGGGTGGCCGCCCGGTCCTCAACGAGGATCTGGTGAACCTCCCGAACTGGCTCGTCCTGAAGCTGTGCATCGACGGCGAACAGGCGATCCGACTCGCGGACGTCGACATCCTCGCCTACCGGCACGTCTACGACATCCGCACCGCCACGGTCGTGCGTGAACTCACCTTCCGAGACCGTCGAGGACGTGAGACCTCCCTGCGCAGCCGCCGTTTCGTGAGCATGGCCCTCGCCAATCAGGCGGCGCTGGAGTGGACCCTGACCCCGCGGAACTGGTCGGGTCGGGTGGAGATCGTGTCCGCGATCGACGGCCGCGTGACCAACCGTGCCGTTGCCCGCTACCGCGACCTCGAGGGACGGCACCTCGATCCGGTGTCACCGCGCACCTTCGGGCCGGACACCATCGCGCTCAAGGTGCAGATCCGCCAGTCCGACATCTACATCGCGCAGGCTGCGCGCACGCGGGTGTTCCGCGACGGGCCCGACGCGATCGGCGACACCGTCGATCGCGATCTGTACCAGACGGAGGACTACATCCAGCAGGTCCTCGCCTTCGACGTGGCCGAGGGCGCGTCGGTGCGGATCGAGAAGATCGTGGCGATGTTCACCTCCCGCGACGACGCGATCACCGAACCGCTGGTCTCCGCCGGCCGACATGTGCTGCGGTATCCCGATTTCGCGGCCGCGCACGCCGTGCATGAAGCGGCGTGGAAGGAACTGTGGGACATCTGCGACGTCCGGGTGCCCCGGGAAGCACGCGCACAGCTGCTGTTGCGTCTGCACGTCGCCCACACCCTGCAGGTGTGCTCGCGGCACACGGCGCGGCTCGATGCGGGTGTGCCGGCCCGCGGGCTCAACGGCGAGGCGTATCGGGGTCACGTGTTCTGGGACGAGTTGTACGTCTATCCGTTCCTCGACCTTCGGATGCCCGAGGTCACCAAGGGGCTGATCCTGTACCGGTACCGCCGGCTCGGCGAGGCCCAGGCCGCCGCCCACGAGGCCGGATACCGCGGCGCGATGTTTCCGTGGCAGAGCGGCAGCGACGGCACCGAGGAGACCCAGACGGTCCATCTGAACCCGATGTCGGGGCAATGGGATCCGGACCTGAGCCGCTACCAACGTCACGTCAGCGCTGCGATCTTCTACAACGTGTGGCGGTACTGTCAGGCCACGGACGATCTGGATTTCCTCTCCGATCACGGCGCCGAGATGCTGCTCGAGATCGCGCGGTTCTGGGCGTCGGTCGCCCGCTACGATCCGCACCGCGACAGGTACGTGATCGACGGGGTGATGGGGCCGGACGAGTTCCACGAGCGCTACCCGGACTCCGATTCGCCGGGATTGCGTAACAATGCGTACACCAATGTGATGGTGGCGTGGATGGCGCAGAAGGTACTCGAGGTCTTCGAGCGTCTGTCGACGAGCAGGCAGACCGCGCTACGAGCGGCGCTGCGGGTGACCGACGAGGAGCTGCGGACCTGGTCCGCGATGAGCCGGAAGATGTTCGTGCCCTTCCACGACGGCGTGATCAGCCAGTTCGAGGGCTACGACGAGCTCGAGGAGATCGACTGGGACGCCTATCGGCGGTCGTACCCGAACATTCAGCGGATGGATCGCATCCTGCGCGCCGAAGGGCTCGATCCGAACCGGTACAAGGTGTCGAAGCAGGCCGACGCGGTGATGCTGTTCTTCCTGTTCGACGACAACGAGTTGCGTCCGCTGTTCGAGCGCCTCGGGTATCCGTACGACCGCGATCTGGTTCGCCGGACCATCGACTACTACGACGCCCGCACGTCGCACGGGTCGACGCTCAGCGTCGTCACCTACGCCGGGGTTCTCGCAGGTTTCGATCCGGAATCGTCGTGGGAACGGTTCAAGGTGGCGCTCGAGAGCGACATCAGCGATGTGCAGGGCGGCACCACGAAGGAGGGCATCCACATGGGTGTGATGGCGGGCACCCTCGACCTGCTGCAGCGCTACTACGTCGGTGCACGCATCTACGGCGGTGTGCTGGTCTTCCGGCCCCGGCTCATCGATCATCTCGACGGGGTGTCGTTCTCGATGCGGTATCGGGGTACTCCCCTGCGGGTGCAGATCGTGGGTGCCGTGTTGCGGGTCCGCGCGGAGACCGAAGGGTTCCGTGTTCCGGTGCGGGTGGGGGTGAACGGGCAGATCATCGAGCTCGGTGCCGGACAATCGTACGAGTTCCCCATCCCCGCCTCCCCCGCCGCGGTGTGACGAGGACGGGAGCATCAGCATGCAGGAGGTGGCGGTGTCGTTCGCAGCAGTGATCTTCGACGTCGACGGAGTGTTGGTGGACTCGCCGCACGAACGTGCATGGCGGGATGCCTTGGCCGATCTGATGACCGGGCCCTGGTCGGACGTGCGTGACCGATCGCGGTGGACCCCGGACGGTTTCACCCCGGAGGTGTACCGCTCGGTGCTGTCGGGGAAGCCGCGTGCGGAGGGTGCGTCGGCGTGTCTCGAATACTTCGGTGTACCCGATGCCGCAGAGCGCGTCGAGGAGTACTCCGTGCACAAGCAGGCGCTGCTCGAGCGGCTGATCGACGCCCGCCGGTTCGACGCCTACGCCGACGCGGTGCGTTTCGTCGCTGCGGTGCGGGCCGCCGGGTTCGCGACAGCGGCGGCGTCGTCGTCGAAGAACGCCCATCGATTCCTGCGGGCGGTGCGGATGGAGGATTTCACAGCGGATTCGGGTCCGCTGCTCGACGTGTTCGACGTGGACCTGTCGGGGCGCGACTTCGCACACGGCAAGCCGGATCCGGAGATCTTCGTGACGGCCGCGGCCGAACTCGGTGTCCCGCCGCAGCGCTGCGTCGTCGTCGAGGATGCGGTCAGCGGCATGCAGGCCGCCAAGGCCGGTGGTATGGCCGCGCTGGGGGTGGCTCGTGCCGGAGACGAGGAGGAACTGCGGGTTGCCGGAGCGGATCTGGTCGTCACCGATCTCGGCTCCGTCGATGTGGCGGCGCTCGGTGAGGGACGGTTGACCTGTACCGACGCCTGATGTTCGCGGCCGGTCACAGGCCGAGGGACGTGACGGCGTTACCCACGAGCCCTGCGTGATGACGGCTGTACAGCGCAACCATGCGTTCGTCGGCGTGCCCGGTCTGCGTCATGATCGTCTGTGTGGTGGCGCCGCCACGCACGGCCTGGGTGACGAAGCCGGCGCGGAGGCTGTGACCGCCGAGGGTCGCGACGAGTTCGGGACTGAATCCGGCGCGGCGCGCTCGACGTTGGATCATCGAGTGCACGGACTGCCCGGACAACGCGTCGGGACCGATGGCGCCCGTGTGATGCACCGGCCGGAACAGCGGCCGCTGCCCGTCCGTCGGAACACCGGCGGCGAGACCGCGGCAACAGTGTTCCTCGGTGGGCGTGTCCGGTTCCGTGAGTGCGTCGCGGACAGCAGACCGGCCATCGGTGTCCCATAGGTCGAGGATCTCGCGCCAGCGCCGGTACGCGCAGACGGGGCAGGTGCGCGGGTCGGTGCCGTACGGGAGCGTGACGGTCCGGCCGGCGGCGTTGCGGTCGGTCTTGGAACGCCGGATGTGCACGTACAGTCCGTCGGCGCGATGCGGGACGACATCGGCGAGTTGCAGCGCGGTCAACTCGGAGCGACGCAGTGCACCGGCCAGTCCGAGCAGCAGCAACGCGGTGTCGCGACGTTCGGCGACGCGGTCCGCCCAGGTGGAGGCGTGAGTACGCATGTCCCCGACGATCGTGCGGACGTCGTCGGTGAGCAGCGGGGTGCGGCGAGCCGGCGGTGTCGCGCGGCTGCGGCGAAGCCCCCGGAGCAGGTCACGGACAGCTTCGTGGGCACCGGGTTTCGGATGCCCCGCGAGGGAGTGCATCTTGTTGATCGTCGACACCCATCGCGACAGGGTCGACGGTGCGTACGCCCACCGCCCGTCGGGGCGGATCTCGGTGGACTTCTCGGTGAGGAACCAGGCGAGTTGGTCGGCGGTGGTGGGAATCGGGGCGTGCCCGGTGGCGTCGCACCATCGGGTGTAGATCGTCCAGTCCGCGAGATGCGCGGCGCGGGTGTTCTCGGACGAGGCCATCTCGCGGAGCCGCCGCATCGCGTCGGTGACCGTGTCCGGTGGCTGCGGTGTGCCCGCGAGGTCCGGTCGATGCGGATTCCCCGGGGAATCGATCGGCGCCGTCATGGGCGGGCGTTGGCGCGCCGAACGCGCAGATCGCGGGCGAGATGATCGCGTTGTTCGACGACGAGGCGCAGCAGTGCTGCGGGCGCGTCGGTGTTGGCGTCGAGCCAGCCGTCGACGAGGTCGAGGCTGTCGGTGGCGGGGAACAGTCCGAGCACGATCCGGCGGGCGATCTCGATGCTGCGGTCACTCCAGGTGTCACGGAGCAGCGCGAAGTAGTCGACGTCGTACGGACCGATCAGGTCGCGGCGCGCCCCGGCGCGGAAACCGGCGATGGTCGCGTCGAGGTGGTCGTTGCTGAGGGTGTGATCTGCGCAGATCGATGCCCACGCGTGAGCCTTGACCTCGGCGCGGGGTCGGGCGGCGAGGGCCCGTCGGTGCGCCGTGCGGCCCGTCGCGGTGTCGTCGTTGTCCAGTTCGACCCGCAGATCCGCTTCGTCCGCGTGCCCGGTCGCAGCCAGCGCCGTCCACCACGACCAGCGCAGATCCGGATCGAGGCGGAGTCCGGGCGGCGCCGATGACGGGTCGTCGAGCCAGGCTCGCAGTTGCGGGGCACGGGTGTCGTCGACGGTCGCCGCGACACCGACGGCGCGCGCGAACGCGAGTTGGGCGTCGCTGCCGGCGGCGGAGTCGACGGTGCCGCGCCACACCGTGTCGAGCCATGCAGTGCGCGCGTCGGGGCGCTCGGCCGGCGGCAGGTAGTGCTCGACGGCAGCGGCGGAATTCGCGAGGACGGCGGTGAGCAGGGTGATGTCCGGTTCCGTGATCGCGAATCGACGCGTCATGTCGAGGTATCGGGTGACCGGCAGGTCACCGTCTCGGGTGGCGTTCCACAGGGCAGACCAGATCAGACCGCGGGCCAGCGGGTCGGTCAGCCGGTCGAGTTCCGCGTCGACGGTGTCGAGTGACCGCGGGTCGAGGCGGATCTTGGCGTAGGTCAGATCGTCGTCGTTGAGCAGGATCAACGGCGCGTCGGGGAGTTCGATGGGGGTGTGTACGTCGGCGAGGTCGATCTCGACACGGTAGTTGCGGACCAGATCGCCCGCGGTGTCGCGGTCGTAGAGCCCGATGGCCAGGCGGTGCGGGCGCGGATCGGTCTGGGTGATGACGTAGCCGTCGCCGTCCACGGAGTCGAGGGTGAGGGTGGATACGCCGGTGGTCTGCAACCACGCCTGCGCCCACGCCGTCAGATCCCGTCCCGATGCCTCGGAGAGTTCGGTGAGGAGGTCGTCGAGGGTCGTGTTGCCGAATTCGTGCGTGCGGAAGTATCGACGGACACCGGCGAAGAATGCGTCTCGGCCGACGTACGCGACGAGCTGTTTGAGGACGGATGCGCCCTTGGCGTAGGTGATGCCGTCGAAGTTCAGTTTCGCGGCTTCGAGGTCGACGATGTCTGCGACGATCGGATGAGTGGTGGGCAGTTGGTCCTGCGCGTAGGCCCACGCCTTGCGACGGTTCGCGAACGCAACCCAGGCGTCGACGAAGCGGGTGGCCTCGGCGCTGACGAGGGCGCCCATGAAGTCGGCGAAGGACTCTTTGAGCCACAGGTCGTCCCACCATTTCATGGTGACGAGATCGCCGAACCACATGTGGGCCATCTCGTGCAGGATCGTGTTGGCGCGGGCCTGACGTTGCGCGTCGGTGGCGGCGCTGCGGAAGACGTAGGCCTCGGTGAAGGTGACGCAGCCGGGATTCTCCATCGCCCCCAGGTTGTACTCGGGGACGAACACCTGGTCGTACTTGCCGAACGGGTACGGGTAGTCGAAGTGCTCGGCGTAGAAGTCCAGTCCCTGGGCGGTGATCTCGAAGATCTCGTCGGCGTCGAGGTGTTCGGCGAGCGATGCGCGGCACAGGACACGCAGCGGAACGGTGAGTTCTCCCCTGGTCCAATGGGAGTCGATGCGGTGGTACGGGCCGGCGACGACGGCCGTGAGATAGGTGGAGATCGGTAGCGTCGCCGCGAACGTCACGGTCTGGCTCTGCTCGCCGCGACGACGCTGTTCGACGACGCTGTTCGACAGCACCTGCCAGTGCGGAGGTGCTGTCACCACGAAGGTGAACGACGCCTTGAGATCGGGTTGTTCGAAGCACGCGAAGACGCGCCGCGAGTCGGCGGGTTCGTACTGGGTGTAGAGGTACGTGTGGTCGTCCACGGGATCGACGAAACGGTGCAGGCCCTCCCCGGAGGTGCTGTAGCGGCCGGTCGCGACGACCGTGACGACGTTGATCTCACGCAGCCCCGTGACGGTGATGCGTGCGCCGTCGTAGACGACAGGGATCAGGTCGCCGTTGACGGTGACCGATTCGACGGAGCCGCCGAGGAAGTCGATCCACGTTTCGTGGGTGGAGGCGGTGAATTCGACAGTGGTGACCGTGGGGAAGCCGTTGCGGTGCGGGTCGAGGGCGCCACACAGGTCGAGTTCGACGTGGTACGAGTGGACGTCGAGGGCTCGTGCACGTGCAGCGGTTTCGGCTCGGGACAGGTTCGCGGAACTCACGGTCACTGATCCTGCCACTTCGATGCCCGGTTCTCGGGGACTCGTGGCGCATGCGTGTGCCGCACCCGCACGACGGTGCGGGCACCCGGATCCGGGCACCGGTGTGGTCAGGCGCCGAGGACCTGGGCCGCGGGAGTACTGCTGCGACCGATCAATCGGCGCAGGTCGGTGCTGGTACTGTCGAGCGCCCCGGCCGCGATGCCGGCGTCGGAGTCCGCGAGGATCTCGGCGAACGGGGCGGGAACACCGGCCTTTTCGAGGACCGCGGCGTAGTCGGCCTCCGGAAGATCTCGGTAGGTCACGGGTGCACCCACGATGGCGGACAGGATCTGCGCGATGTCCGCACTGGTGAGGTGTTCGTCGCCTGCGAGCTCGTAGACGGCACCCGCCTGTCCGTCGGTGGTAAGGACGACGGCGGCCGCGTCGGCGTAGTCCCGGCGTGCCGCACCGGCAATACGACCGGTTCCGGCGGCGCCGAACAGGGCGCCGGTGGCCCGCGCGGTGGAAACAGCCGCGTCGTAGTTCTCCCAGTACCAGCCGTTGCGCAACAGTGCGTGCGCAATCCCGGATTCGACCAGCAGTTTCTCGGTGGCGCGGTGGTCGTCGCCCAGCGCGAGCGGAGTGACGGGGACGCCGAGCAGGGAGGTGTAGGCGATGAATCCGACCCCGGCCGCACCCGCGGCATCGATGATGTTCGTGTGCTGGGCGAGTCGCTGCCCCACCTCGCTGCCCGAGATGAGCAGCAGTTTGTCGACACCGTCGAACGCTGCACGCAGGGCGGCGGCGTCGGCGTAATCCGCAACGCGCACCTGGATTCCGGTGGCGGCGAGATCGGCGGCCTTGGTCGCGTCGCGGACGACGGCAACGAGGTCGCCCGGGGCGACGCCGCGCTCGCGCAGCGCATCGATGGTGTGGCGGCCGAGGTGGCCGGTTGCTCCGGTGACGGCGATGGTCATGTGGTCGAACCCTTTCGTTGATCCTTCAACCGACATCCAGTCTTACACTTACTTTTCGTAAGCGCAAACATAATCTGTGGCGCTACCTTTCTGGATGCGCGGTATCGTGGTCGCCGTGAGCACCGACAGATCCCTGGCCGCGGACGTCTTCGCGCGCGACTGCGCGACGCGGCCTGTCCTGCAGGCCGTCACCGGCCGATGGGGTGCCCTCGTGTTGGTCGCACTGGCCTCCGGCACCCACCGATTCTCCGAACTGCGACGCCGCGTCGACGGGATCAGCGAACGGATGCTGTCGCAGACGTTGCACAAGCTCGAACGTGACGGACTGGTGCGCCGCGACGTCCAGACCACCATCCCCCCGCATGTGGAGTACTCCCTCACCGACCTCGGCCGACGCATCACCACCCCCCTGGCGACACTCATCGAACTCGTCGAGCAGTCGCTGCCCGAGATCGCCGAGGCACAGGTCGCCTACGACGCGGAGCACTGACACGACGCGCCGGTCGAGTCGACGATGGCGGCCGAGCGCGTGAGCCTCAGCAGGGTGCGGTGAGCCGGTCGACGATCACCGACCGGGCGGCACGCCCCTCGGGAGTGGGGAGCAACGGATACACGTGCAGCAGGTTGCGGCCCTCGTGATAGTCGACGTCGACCCCGGCCGACGCCGCGTTGTCCACGAGCAACCGCGCGTCGGGGTGAACGATGTCGCGGGTCCCGGTGAACACGGTGAGGGGGCCGAGCCCACGCGGGTCGGCGGCGATCGGGCTCACCCGGGGGTCGTCGAGGGGCAGTTCACCACGCCAGTGGTCGATGAACAATCGGGTGCCCTCGCGACCGAGCCACGGATCGACGGGCTGGATGCGGTCGATCTCGGGATTGGTCATCGACAGGTCCACCGCCGGTGAGATCAGAACGGTGCGCGGCACCGTCACGTTGTGGACGTCGCGCAGGACGATCGCGGCTGACAGCGCGATCTGGCCACCCGCCGAATCCCCCGCCAGATGCACCTGCCCGAAACGATCACGGTTTCGGCGGACGAGATCCACGACACCGGCCACCACGCGATCGGCAGTGCCGAACGGTACCAGGGGATAGATGGGCACGGTCACCGTCGTTGCGGCTTCGGCGGCGATGTGCGCCACGAGAGACCAGTGCTGGGAGACGATCTCACCGACCCAGCCACCACCGTGGACATAGACCGTGTTTCCGTGTGGAGCGGTGGCGGTGGGCGTGACGGTGTACACGGGCCAGCCGTCCGAGCTGTCCACTGCGATCTCGACGTCGCGCCGGAGACGTCGGGGCGGGCCGTACGGTCGCGGCCGCAAGACACAGTCGTCGAGGAACTCCTGCGCTCCCGCGGCACTGGTGTACCGGCGGTTGCGACGCATCACCCGGATCACGCCGGGAACCATGCGGCTCGGCAGGCTCGGCCTCAAAGATCCTCCCCATCACGCGCTCGGGGCCGGACGACCCGGATCCCTGCCGACTCTATACGGGGTCGCCGTAGCACTCGGGAAGAATCGGACGGATATGACCAAGCAGCCTTCTGACCTCGGAATACTCGTACTCGGAGACCGATCGTCGGCGCACACCACACTCACAGCACCGCGCTCAGCTGATCGGTGCATTCAGGGTAAGCCTGGATGCGCCGGTCCCGATGACGAGACCCGCGAGCCGTAGCGACGAAATGCCCATGCCGTAGTGAAAGAGCCGGGCACTCCCTCGCGGTTCCCCAGACCGGAGGTGTGCGCTCAGCCCGTATCCACCCGATTCTTCCGAGTACTACGGCTACCCCTATACGCCCCACCGGGTGTCGGCGGTGCGGTCCGGGCGCGGGGATCACGGGTGAACCGTGGTCCCCACGCCGTCGGTCAGCTGATCCGGGAGACAGTGGTGATCTGTCGGGTCATCGTGACGCCACAGTCCTCGAGCACCCGGGTGACGAAGGGCTCCGGGTCGATGCAGGCTTCGGGCGACATCAGGCCCTTCCTGGTGATGCGTCCCTCGAGCAGCTGTCGGACGGCAGCGGCGGCGGCACGCGGGGTGGGGTCGTGGGCCGGTCCACCGGTGTAGATCACCTGGGTCTCGAACAGAGCCCGGGCGGGCTCCCGTTACCTTCTTCGTAGTCCCGCACCGCGGGGCCACGGTCGCCAGGTTCGGTATGACTTTCTTCCCCTGTCTCTCGAATGATCCGGGGGTGGTGTCGCCGAGCCTGGTGGCATCGGTAGACCGCTGATAGGGACAAGGCCACCGGGTTCGAGGTAGGTCTCTTTGTAACGTGGGTGCCGGGTATCGATGCGGGATCGGCGACCGGTAGGACCGGACGAAAGACTGCTTCATGGACACGAGTTACGCCGTGTTTTGCGGCATCGACGTGGGTAAAAGCGATCATCACGCGGTCGGGCTGGACACCGCCGGCGGCCGACTGTTCGACAAGGCACTGCCGAACGACGAGGCCCGACTACGGGCTGTGTTCGCGGATCTGGCCGTACACGGGCCGATCCTGGTGGTCGTCGATCAACCGAACACGATCGGCGCGCTGCCGGTCACCGTTGCCCGAGCTTGCGGTCACGACGTCGCCTACCTGCCGGGGTTGTCGATGCGTCGGGTCGCCGACCTGTATCCGGGGCAAGCGAAAACCGATGCCCGCGATGCGTTCATCATCGCCGATACCGCCCGCACCATGCCGCACACGATGCGCCGGGTCGACGTCGGTGACGAGACCCTGACCGAACTCGGTGTGCTCGTCGGGTTCGACGACGACCTCGCCGGCGAGGCGACCCGGGTCAGCAACCGCATCCGAGGACTGCTCACCGGCATCCACCCTGCCCTCGAACGAGTACTGGGACCTCGGATCAACCATCTGGCTGTCCTCGAGATCCTGTCCCGCTATGGCGGACCGGTCGGGATCCGACAGGCCGGCAAACGCCGAATCACCACCCTCGCGGTCAAACACGCACCGCGGATGGGCGCCCGCCTGGCCGAGGAAATCTTCGCCGCCCTGGACGCGCAGACCGTGACGGTTCCCGGCAGCAAGGCCGCCGAGATCGTGCTGCCGAAACTCGCAGACTCGCTCAAAGAGGTGCTGCAACAACGCAGAGCCATCGGTGACGACGTCGAGAGGATTCTCGACGAGCACCCTCTTTCCCAGGTCCTGACCTCGATGCCCGGCATCGGAGTCAGGACCGCAGCACGCATCCTTATCGAGATCGGTGACGGTTCGGACTTCGCCTCGGCCGGGCACCTCGCCGCCTACGCCGGCATCGCCCCGGTCACCCACCGCTCCGGCACCTCGATCCGCGGCGAGCACCCGGCCCGCTCGGGCAACCGGAAACTCAAACGCGCCCTGTTCCTGTCCGCGTTCGCGGCCCTGCACGACCCGACCAGCCGCGCCTACTACGACCGCAAACGCGCCGAGGGCAAGAGACACAACGCCGCCCTGATCTGCCTCGCCCGACGCCGCTGCGACGTCCTGCACGCGATGCTCAAGAACAAGACCTTCTACCAGCCACCAACCGCAGACGCGGCGTGATCACGCCCAGCAGGCGTGCTAACGCACTCGCTTCGCCAGATGGACCAGCGCATAGCCGCCTGGAGTCGGAGTTCGGTGCGTTTCCTGATAACCGAACCGAGAGTAGAGCCGCAGGTTGCCGAGGCTGCGCTCACCCGTGAACAACTGCAGATCAGTGATCTGCTCAGGTAGTCGCTCTTCCACCAGTTCGAGCAGTCGACTGCCCCGGCCCCGGCCCTGCATGTCCGGTGCCACGACCAGCCGTCCCAACTCGGCGATGTGAAGCTCCGTCAGAGAGAGATACACGCGCACGGCGGCGACGAGACGCCGGGAGTCGTCGCGCAACCCGAACGCGAGAACGTCGGGCTGCGTCAGCTCGCTCACCAACTCGGCGAAGGACTGCATCAACGGGGGAAGGTTCACGTCATCGTGGGCCTGAGCCTCAGTCACATACGCAGCCCGCTGCAACGTCAGCAGCTCACCCGCGTCCCCACCCGACAGCGTCACAACGGATTCCATGCACGTCGACTATTCCAGCCCCTACCGGACCGCACTCCAGTGGCATCCCCGAGCGGTTGACATCAACATAGGGACCCCCCGATCTCCCCGTCCGCGACGATCTGCATGACGGTGCCGGGCATGCGCGACGGTTCGACCGCCAGCCCCTTCTCACCCTCCGGCGTCGCCATGAACCGGGCCAGGTATTCGCGCGGGGAGACGGGCAGTCCGGCGAGCGGGTTCGGGTCGGTGAGTCCGAGTCGCTCGAAGCTCTGCCACAGTTCGTTGCCGGCCTGCTCGAACCAGGTGAAGCGCACGGTGGCGTTCCGCAGACCCGGTACGTACGTGCCGAGGGTGATGCCCTCGGGGTGCCCCATGTAGCCGGCCTGCACGGTCGTATCGAAGGGCGGACCGAATGTCGCGGGCCGCGGATCACCCCACGCGGGCACCGGCCGGATCTCACCGTCGATGAACTGCCGGACGTCCCCGGACATCGAGTGCAGCATGTGCTCGTTGATGGTGGCGCCCATGTTCACCAGGTAGGGAATCGCCATCGTCACGTCGATGCTGTGCGTCGAGTCCAGCGATTCGGCCGCCCAGCGCCCGATCAGGCTGGTGATGCCGGGCGCATATCCCATGCCGAAGATCACGGTGACCCCCGCCGTTCTGGCGGCCTCGTCGAGATCGGTCGCGCGGACCAACTGTTCGGCGACGTCGTATTCATCGCACACGTCGACGTAGTGGACACCGCACTCGATCGCGGCGCGGATGATGGGCATGCCGAAGCGGTAGAACGGCCCGACGGCGTTGAACACCACGTCGGCACCGGTGATCACCGACCGGATGCTTGCCGGGTCGGAGGCATCGAACCGGGCGGCGGTGCCCCCGACGCTCCGGGCGAGCGCATCCGCCTTGGTGAGGTCGAGGTCGGCGATCACGAGTTCGTCGTGGAGACCGAGGGGTGCGAGAAGGTGCGCAACCTTCCCTGCGATCGAGCCTGCGCTGAGAATGACGAGCTTCATGGGCGGTCCTCTGCGGGGTGATGGTTGACGGGCGCACTCCGACGCACGTCCGCTCGGGGCTACCCCGGTCGGACGAGTGCGAGGCACATGATCTGCTCCCGAACAACATTAAGTCAACAGCCTGTGTCGTTAACTGGAAACCGACCCTCCCCCATCACCGGCGCCGACCGCGAGGGCGCCCGGGTCGCGGCGCCCGGGTCACGGTGCCGCGAGCGAACGGTCCGTCTGCTCGATTCGACTCGATCGGTCGGTACATTCGCCCACCGGGAGCTGATCGTCATAAGTGGGCATTATGACGATCAAACCCTTCCCATCAATACATGCGCATATATAGTTTCGTTACCCGCCTATCCCCCTTCTAATCGTCTGCTCACCGCCATCCTGCCGTATCTACCAGGTCTTTTGGTTTTCGTTTCGTTTCATTTCGTTTTTCATTTCATTTTGTGTACGTTTATCGACATGGAATCCGCCGAGACGAGCGCCGCCGAGTCCGAACGCGACACCACCGCGAAGCCACGCGTGGGCCGCCCGCGCAAGTACGACTCCCCCGCCGACCGGGTACGCGCACACCGCGAACGAGTCCGGCGACGCCGCGAGGAACAGCAACTTCAGGAGTCCCTACCTGCGACCCCGGCCGATGCCGCGACCGATCTCCGAGCCGCGGTCGATGCCCTCCGCACGTTGACGGCGGCGAGCATCGAGCAGCACACCGCGGTCGCCACCCGCATCACCGCAGCACTCGACAAGCTCGCCGACCCGGCCGCCGTCGACGCCCAGTTGCAACGGTCCGCCGCCGAACTCGCAAAGGTCCGCGCCGACGCCGACGCGAAGACCGCGAAACTGCGGGAGCAGTTGTCCCGCGCCGTCGACGACCGCGACAACGCGGACGCCGCAGTCGACGCGGTCGACCGTGAACTCGCCGACGCGCGCGATGCCCACACCGAGAAGGTGCGCGCCCTCGAAGCTGCCCACCACGACGAACTCGCCCGCACCGACGAGCGGCATGCCGCCGAACTCGCCCGCCACCGCGACGAACATGCCGCTGCCGTCACCGAACTCGAGACCACCGTCGCCGACCTCCGAGCGACCGTCGCCACCCAGCAACAGCAGCTGGGTCGGGTGACCGCCGAGCACGACCGTCTCGGATCCGACCTCGACGACCTCCGTGAACTGCTCACCCGCACCGAATCCGACGTCGAACGCGCCCGTGCCGAGTCGACACGTCACGCCGAGAGCGCCGCACGTGCCACCGCGGAACTCACCGCGGAGCGTGAGCGGGTGGCCGACCTACGCGACGCGCTCGAAGCCGCGCGGGTCTCCGCTGCGTCCGCGCAGGCCGCCGAGACCGCCGCGCGCGAACGTCTCGACGAGTTGCGCGGCGATCTCACACAGGCCCGCGACGACGCGAGCGCAGCCCGACGACAACTCGACGAACTGCGCACCGAACTCGGCCGTGTCCGCGCGGCCGCCCCGCCGTCGGGTTCGCCCACCACCGGGTCTGGACCTCGCGGCGCGACCGCGGGATAGTGAAGAGGTGCCGTCACCCCGGCAAAGCGGAGTTCGTGCGCGTGCGTTGCCCGCGCGCCGGGTTCCTCCGTGTGTGATCGGCGCCGGGCGACGCCGCGCGCGATCCGATCCGTGAGCGCGTTCCGAACCGCACCTTTCCCGAAGGACCGGCACTCATGTCCGAGAGCGAAAGTCCCGCGATCTCCTCTCCCACCCCCGAGGAACATCGCCCCAGAACCAACAGTGACTGGTGGCCGGACCGGCTCGACCTGCAGGTCCTCCACCAGCACAATCCCGAGTCGAACCCGATGGACCCCGACTTCGACTACGCGAAGGAATTCGCGACGCTCGACGTCGACGCGCTCGCGCGGGACCTGGTCGAGTTGATGACGAACTCGCAGAGTTGGTGGCCGGCCGACTTCGGCCACTACGGTCCGCTGTTCATCCGGATGAGCTGGCACGCCGCCGGCACGTACCGCATCGCCGACGGGCGCGGCGGCGGTGGTCAGGGTGCGCAGCGCTTCGCGCCGCTCAACAGCTGGCCCGACAATGTGCTGCTCGACAAGGCGCGTCGCCTGCTGTGGCCGGTGAAGAAGAAGTACGGCAGGAAGATCTCGTGGGCCGACCTGATCATCTTCGCGGGCAACTGCGCGTACGAGGCGATGGGGTTCACGACGTTCGGATTCGCGTTCGGTCGGGAGGATGTCTACGAGCCCCAGGAGATCTTCTGGGGCTCGGAGGACACCTGGCTCGGCGACGAGCGGTACAGCGGCAAACGTGACCTGTCGAATCCGTTGGCCGCCGTTCAGATGGGTCTGATCTATGTCAACCCGGAGGGCCCCAACGGCACCCCCGATGCGATCGCGGCGGCCGTCGACATCCGTGAGACGTTCGGGCGCATGGCGATGAACGACGTCGAGACGGCCGCGTTGATCGTCGGTGGGCACACCGTCGGCAAGACGCACGGCGCCGGGTCCGCAGACCTCGTCGGCCCCGAGCCCGAAGCCGCGCCCGTCGAACAGCAGGGTCTCGGCTGGAAGAGCAGTTTCGGTACCGGTGTCGGTGACGACGCGATGGGCAGCGGACTCGAAGGGATCTGGACACCGACGCCGACGACGTGGGACAACAGCTTCCTCGAAACGCTGTACGGCTACGAGTGGGAGCAGTCGACGAGTCCGGCCGGGGCCGTGCAGTGGATCCCGAAGGACGGCGCGGGCGCCGATACGGTGCCGGATCCGCACGACCCGTCACGACGACGTACCCCGGTGATGCTCACGACCGATCTGTCGCTGCGGTTCGACGAGACCTACGGTCCGATCACCCGCCGCTGGCTCGATCACCCCGAAGAACTCGAACTCGAGTTCGCGAAGGCCTGGTACAAGCTGCTGCATCGCGACATGGGTCCGATCACGCGGTATCTCGGTCCGTGGGTCGCCGAGCCGCAACTGTGGCAGGACCCGGTGCCGGATGTCGATCACCCCCTCGTCTCCGACACCGACATCGCCGCGCTGAAACGGACGCTGCTCGAGTCCGGTCTGTCCGTGACGCGGCTGGTGTCGACCGCGTGGGCCGCCGCAGCGAGTTTCCGCGGCACCGACAAGCGCGGCGGCGCGAACGGTGCCCGCCTGCGGCTCGAACCGCAGAGGAACTGGGCCGTCAACGAACCCGACGAGCTGGCCGAGGTGCTGCCGGTGCTCGAGCGTGTCCGCGACGAGTTCGCTGCGGGCCGTAGCGACGGCGTCCGTATCTCGCTGGCCGATCTCGTCGTGCTCGGCGGCTGCGCCGGGATCGAGGAGGCGGCGCGCCGGGCCGGGCACCAGATCGTCGTCCCGTTCTCCCCCGGGCGCACCGACGCGAGCCAGGAACAGACGGATGTCGACTCGTTTGCGGTGCTCGAGCCGCGCGCCGACGGGTTCCGCAACTACGTGCGGTCGGGTGAGAAGCTGCCGCCGGAGAAGTTGCTGCTCGATCGCGCGAATCTGTTGACGTTGACGGCACCGGAGATGACGGTGCTGCTCGGTGGGTTGCGGGGGTTGTCCGTCAACCACGGTGGAAGCACGCACGGGGTGCTCACGGATCGGCCGGGGCGCCTCACCACCGATTTCTTCGTGAACCTGACCGACATGGACGTCGAGTGGTCACCGTCGGCCGACGACGAGGGTGTCTACATCGGTCGGGACCGCGGCTCGGGCGAACGGAGGTGGACGGCGACCGCCGTGGATCTGGTGTTCGGCGCGAACGCGCAGCTCCGCGGTATCGCGGAGGTGTATGCGTCCGACGATGCGGAAGGCAAGTTCCTCCGTGACTTCGTGCGGGCGTGGACGAAGGTGATGAACCTCGATCGGTTCGATCTGTAGCTCGGTTCGATCTGTAGCTCGGTTCGCCGCGCTCGTGGTCGTCCGATACCGCCTGCGTGTCGCCCTCCGCACCCGATCGGGTTCGAGTGCGGAGGGACGTCCCGGATCAGTCCGCTGTACCCGACGAGGTGGTGACCGGCAGGTACAGTCGTTCTCCGCCGCGCGTGAACTCTGCCGACTTCTCCGCCATCCCGGCGTCGAGCGCGTCGCTGTCGGTCAGTCCGTGTTCGTGCGCGTACGCGCGCACGTCCGCCGAGATGCGCATCGAACAGAACTTCGGCCCGCACATCGAGCAGAAGTGCGCGGTCTTCGCGGGCTCGGCGGGCAGGGTCTCGTCGTGGTATTCGCGGGCCGTGTCGGGATCCAGCGACAGTGCGAACTGATCGCGCCACCGGAAGTCGAACCGGGCGCGGGAGAGGGCATCGTCGCGTTCCTGTGCCCGCGGATGCGCCTTGGCGAGGTCCGCGGCGTGCGCGGCAATCCTGTAGGTGATGACACCGGTCTTGACGTCATCCCGATTCGGCAGTCCCAGATGCTCTTTCGGCGTCACATAACAGAGCATGGCGGTTCCGGCCTGCGCGATCATCGCCGCACCGATCGCAGAGGTGATGTGGTCGTAGGCGGGGGCGATGTCGGTCGCGAGCGGGCCGAGTGTGTAGAAGGGGGCGTTGTCGCACCATTGCTCTTCGAGGCGTACGTTCTCGGCGATCTTGTCCATCGGCACGTGGCCGGGTCCCTCGATCATCACCTGGACTCCGTGGGCGCGGGCAACTGCCGTGAGTTCGCCGAGGGTACGCAGTTCTGCGAACTGGGCTGCGTCGTTGGCGTCGGCGATCGATCCCGGGCGGAGCCCGTCGCCGAGCGAGAAGGTGACGTCGTAGTCGGCGAGTATCTCGCACAGTTCCGCGAAATGGGTGTACAGGAACGATTCGGTGTGGTGGGCCAGGCACCATGCCGCCATGATCGAGCCACCGCGCGAGACGATCCCGGTGACCCGGTTCATCGTCAGCGGAATGTGCTGCAATAGCACTCCGGCGTGCACTGTCATGTAGTCGACGCCCTGCTCGCACTGTTCGATGACGGTGTCGCGGTACAACTCCCAGCTCAGTGCCGTCGGATCGCCTCCGACTCGGTCGAGTGCCTGGTAGAGCGGGACGGTGCCGACCGGGACGGGTGAGTTCCGCAGGATCCATTCGCGGGTCTCGTGGATGTCCTTGCCGGTGGACAGGTCCATGATGGTGTCTGCTCCCCACCGGGTCGCCCATACCATCTTCTCGACTTCCTCGGCGATCGACGAGGTGACCGCGGAGTTCCCGATGTTCGCGTTGACCTTCACCGCGAAGCGCTTCCCGATGATCATCGGCTCGAGTTCGAGGTGACGACGGTTCGCCGGGATCACGGCTCGGCCCGCGGCGACCTCCGCGCGCACGACCTCCGGGTCGATGCCTTCGCGGGCGGCGCAGAAACGCATCTCGTCGGTGACGACACCGGCTCGCGCCCAACCGTATTGGGTGGTGTCGGGGTCCGGGCGTGACCATCCGGACCGGATCTTCGGTAGACCGGCGTGCAGGTCGATGCGGGCATCGTCGTCGGTGTAGGGGCCGGAAGGGTCGTACAGGTCGAGGTGTTCGCCCGTGCTCAGATGCACGCGCCGGAACGGGACGGACAGGCCGTCAACGTCCACATAATGCTTCTTGCTGCCTTCGATCGGTCCGGTGGTGACGGCAGCCGTCGAGTCGGAGGTGTCCCCCATGGTGTGCTCCCTACGCCGGCATTACCCGGTCAGGTTCGTACGGTCGACGGCCCTCGCACTCGAACAGAGTTAGCCGTCCTCTCAGCCCGCTGGCGCGAGCTCCCGTGATGTGCAGTTGTCGAACCAACCGTACCAGTGCCGGATTCGGTTGCATCATGTGCCGGCGTCGGCACCTCACGCAACGGTGATCCGCGGTGACCGACACGGGTTGTCAGCGCCCACGCGCCTCCGGACCCGTGCTGTACACGAGCCGTCCGAACAGACCGAACTGGACCACCGTGTCCGCGAGATCCTCGTCGACGTCCCCCGCCACGGTCACGTCCCGGTCGTTGCGGTCCCGCGCGGTGTCGGCGAGCAGTACCTCGAAGCCTCGACGCACCACACCGACGTCGACGACGTGACCCGAACCGCCGCATTCGACGATGTCCGCGTGTCCGTGACCGTCCCAGTGTTCGATGTCGGCCCACCCGGCGACTCCGCCACTTTCGATCGCCGCGCGCAGCACCGCGTGCACCACCTCGTCCGGGACGGTCACCGCGGCGGGGTTCGCGGCGGTGACGAGCCAGGTGCGGGAGACGAACCGGACCGTGCCGTCGACGAGTGTCGCCCGTAGTTCGGCGCGGGCGTCGTCGAGGGCGGCCCGCCAGCCGTCGGGGCCGAGTGTCGGTTCGAGGCGTTCCCGCGCGGCCTGGCCGATCCGTCCGGCGAGGGCGACCGTGAGCCGTTCTTCCACCCCGTCGCTGCCGTCGACGGAGAAGTCGCACGTTCCGTCGACGGGTTCGACACGGATGTCGGTCCAGCCGGAGTCGGCGAGGACCGTGCGGATGTGGTCCTCACCTGCGAGTCCCAGCGGTCCCGGTTGTCCGACGCGGGGTGGTTCGGGTGGGTCGTCGAGCCGGGCCGCGAGACGGCGGGTGCCGTGCCGGAACATTTCGTCCTCGTCGTCGCGCCAGCTCACGAACGCCAGTCGTGCACCGGGGGCTGCGGCCGCGCGCAGGTTCGTGAAGGCGGCGACGGGGTCGGCGAAGAACATCACGCCGAAGCGGGAGACGATCCGGTCGAACGGAACACCGGGTGCGAGTTGCAGAACGGGGGCGGTCTGGGCGTCGGCGGTGAGCACGTCTGCGCCGGGAACGCGTGCGTGCGCGGCCGCGGCCATCTGCGGTGACAGGTCGATCCCGACGGCGTCGGCTCCGGCCGCGACCGCGCGTTCAAGGACGGTGCCCGCTCCGCACCCGACGTCGAGGACACGCAGGCCCGGCCCGAGTTCGGCTGCGTCGATCACTGCGCGGGTGAACGCCGCGAACGCCGCGTCGTAGATGCGTTCGTGACGTACCCATAGTTCGGCCTTGCCGGTCCACTCCGCACGCGTCACATCGTTGCTCACCCGCTCACGCTATCCGTATCGGCTCCGCTCGTGGGGTCGCTCGTGCGCGACTCGGTGCCTGTCGGGTCGGCCCACTACCCTGTTCGGGTGAGTGAATCAGGTGCGGGCGGTCCGCGGGTGGCCGACGACCCGGTGGTGCGCGACGAGCGGCTGCGGTTGTTCTCGTTCGCGACCGCCGACAAACGCGCCGAGTACCTGTGGGTGTTGCGGGCGTTCGACCATGCCCGCGCCAACTACATCGTGCTGTTGCACGCGTCGGGGGTGGAGACGATCCTGCGGCGCATCGGCGGCGGCGATCCCGCTGCGGCGTTGGATGCCGCCGCGGTCGCCCCGTTGCTCGAACAGTTGCACGGGTGGGGTGTGCTCGAGCGCAGCTTCGACGGGACGCGTGCGGCGACGCTCGCCGAGTACCGCAACCGCAATTTCGTGTATCAGTTCGGTCAGGCCGGGTACCGGGCGTTCCGGGCGGTGGAGGACGTGCTGACCGGACGTGGGGAAGACGTGGCGCTGTCGGGGTTGGCGCTGGCGGATCTGCTCGCGGACCTGTCGGATCTCGCCGACGCGAACGCCGTGGGCGACGGTGAACTGGTGTACCGCAAGTTGAACAGGTTGGATGCGACACTGTCGGACATGGCCGAGCGGGCGGCCCGGTTCTATCTGATGCTCGGTGACCTGGTGCGTACCACCGAGGTCACACCGGAGGTGTTCCTGACGCACAAGGACGCCCTGTTGTCGCACATGCGTGAGTTCAGTTCCGACCTCGCGCGCTATGCACCGAAGTTGACGGCAGCGCTGGACCGGGTGCGGGCGGGCGGCGCGGAGAAGCTGCCGGTGCTGGCCGCCGCGCACGACGAGCGGGTGCTGCTCACCGTCGAGGAACGCGAGGCCGACTGGCGACTGCGGTGGCGCGGCATCGAACACTGGTTCGTCGGTGTGGGATCGGCGCCGAGCGAGGCGGAGCGGTTGCGGGAGGGCACGATGAGTGCGATCTCCGCGGTGCTGTCGCTGCTGCGCCGGCTCACGGAGAATCGGCGAGGCGGGGTGAGCCGTGAGTCGCAGTTGCGGCATCTGGCGGCGTGGTTCGCGGCGACACCGACGGAGGAGTCGGCGCACGCCCTGTTCGGGGCGGTGTTCGATCTGGGCCGGCCGCGGCATTTCTCGATGCCGTATCCCGATGCGGATGCGGTCCCGGTGGGGCGGTCGTGGTGGGAGGCACCGCCGGTGGAGATCGCGCGGACGCTCGCCGAGACGGGCCGGCCCCCGACGCCGGGTGCGCCGGGTCGGGTCGACCGCAACGATTCGGGGGTGCGCCGGTTGCGGGAGAAACAACTCGAGACGCAGCGGCGACGTGCGGCGGCGGCTGCTGCTCTCGCCTCGGGTGGGGTGCGTGAGCGTGAACTGTCCGAGCCGGAGGCCGAGGTGTTGTTGGGTCTGCTCGACGCGGCGTTGTCGGCGCGGGTGCCGGTCAGCGGCCGGGTCCGCGACAGTGACGGCTCCGGGTCGCAGCACGGGGTGACGTTGACGTTGCGGCCGAGTGGCGCGTCGACGGTCGTGCACACCGCGCGCGGCCGGTTGTATCTGGACGGCCTGGACGTGGAGGTGCGGTGAGGGCACGCAGCATTGCGCCGCTGGAGGCGGAGTCGTATCAGCGGGCGGCGCGGTTGATCCTGTCACGGCACCTGGTGACCGCGTCCTACCCGGATCGGTCCGCGCTGCCGTTGCTGCGGCGGTGGGCGACCGAACTGCGCGAAGATCTGCTCGAGTTGTTCGGGTTCCGGCTCGAGGTCACCGAGACGACGGCGCGGTTGTTCACCGTCGTCGACCGGCTCGATCCGGATTCGGGTACCCGTACGGCCACCGATCGTCCGTTCGACCGTCGCCGCTACGCGTATCTGGCGTTGGTCCTCGCCGCGTTGGGCCGTGCGGGTGCGCAGATCAGCCTGTCGGAGCTCGCGGAGTATGTGGTGGCGGAGTCGTCGCGGGTCGAGGGCGTCGAGTTCGCTCCGTCCCGCGGCACCGACCGTGATGCGTTCGTCGACGTGGTGGGGTGGTTGACGATGCGCGGGGCGATCACGGTGGCCGACGGTGATGCCGGTGGCTGGGCCCGGGACCCGGCGATCGGTGAGGCGCTCTACGACATCGATCGGGCGGTGGTGACGGCGCTGTTCCGCCCGCCGCAGGCGTTGCAGCACATCGACTCGGTGCGGGCGCTCCTCGCGCCGGTGTCGGCCGGGGGTACCCAGGAGGTGGCGCGGCGGATGCGCCGCGCGTTGGTGCAGCGGCCCGTGGTGTACGCGGAAGAGTTGGACGACGAGGAGGCGGTGCAGTTGGCGTTGCCGCGCACCGCCGCCGATGTCGCGCTGCTCACCGGGCTGGTCGTCGAGCGGCGCGCCGAGGGGGTGGCTCTCGTCGGACCGTCGGGGCGCCTGTCGGACGTGCGGTTTCCGGGCACGGGCACGGTGGCGCAGGTGGCGTTGCTGTTGGCCGGGGAGATCTGTGACCGGGTGCTGGACGCGGACGCACCGGAGCCGGTGCGGGTGCCGCTGCCGATGGACACCCGCGCGGACCTGGTGGCGGCGGTCGATGCGGCGTTGCCGCGGTCGGGCATGTTCACCGGGCTGCGTTCGTCGGACGACACCGCGGGCGAGCCGGTCGCGGAGGTGCCATCGGAGCGGGAGCCGCGGCCGGTGCCCGAGCATCCGTTGGTCGAGGACGCGTGGCTGGCGGAGACCGTGTCCGGGCTCGTCGACACGTACGGCCGGACGTTCGCGTCGCAGTGGCAGGCGGACCCGGGCGCGTTGACGCAGGCCGCGATCGGTGTGTTGGCGGGGCAGCGGCTGGTGGCCCGGGTGCCCGGCGGGGTGCTGGCGTTGCCGGCGCTGGCCCGGTTCCGGGGTGTGACGGTCAGCGTGCGCAGACGCGACCCGCACCTGGAGTTGTTCCCGCGGGATCGGGAGGCCACCGCGACCGCCGGCACCGCGACCGTGGCGAGCAGTCAGACGGATTCGAGCGAGACGGAGAAGTGTTGAACAGTGCCCGTTTCCGGCCCACCCGCGCCGGGATCATCAACCTGTGGGATTACCGCGACCAGGAATTCTCGTTCGCGGACGGGCGGCTGGTGCTGCGCGGCCCGAACGGTTCCGGGAAGACGAAGGCCCTCGAGGTGCTGTTCCCGTTCGTGTTCGACGGTCGGATCGAACCGCGGCGGCTCAATCCGTTCGCCGGCGAGGAACGCACCATGCGCTCGAATCTGCTGTATCGGGGGCAGGACAGCGCCTACTCGTACGTGTGGATGGAGTTCAGTCGCGGTCGCAGCGACGACCCCGAGGCGGTGACCGTCGGGATCGGGATGCGCGCAACTCGCGGCAACGACAAGGTCACCCGCTGGTACTTCGTCGTCGACGGCCGGGTCGGCGTGGACTTCTCCCTGCTCGATGCGGAGGATCGGCCGCTGACGCGACGCCAGTTGATCGACGAGATCGGCGCCGACTCGATCTGCGACCGGCCCGTCGAGTACCGGGAGGCGATCGACGCACGGATGTTCGGGCTCGGCACGCAACGCTACGACCAGTTGATCAACCTGATCCTCACATTGCGGCGCCCACAGTTGGCGAAGAATCTCGATCCGAAGGGGCTGTCGCAGGCCCTCACCGACGGGTTGCGGCCGCTCGACGAGCAACTCGTGGTGGAGGCCGCGCGGTCGTTCTCCGACATGGAGGAGGTGGCCCGCACCCTCGAGTCCCTCGCCGCCGCCGACGACGCGGCGCAGTCGTTCGTCTCCGTGTACACGAGGTACCTGCAGGTGCAGGCGAAGGCGGATATCGATCAGATCGCATCGCGCCTGTCCACGGTCGACACCGCGATCGCGGCGTTGCGCGACGCCACGCGGGAACGCGATCTCAGTGCGGCCGACCGCGCGGCCGCCGACGAGCGGTCCGCGGCGGCCGAGCACACCCTCGAGCAGGCCCGCACGAATCTGGAGGCGCTGCAACGCTCCAGCGCGTACGAGGGCAAGCAGCAACTCGACGACCTCGCGCAGGCCGTCGCGAATCTCGAGCGCACCACGTCCGGTCAGGCCGAACAGGCGCAGCGTGCGCAGGCGGCCGTGGTGCAGCGCACCGACGAACACGACCGGGCCGCCGAAGCCGTCACCCACGCGGCCGCCGCGGCGGCACGTGCCGAGGACGCGGTGCGTGAGGCCGCCGCGGACGCGGGCGTGGAGTTCGCCGGACTCGACGGTATCGATCGGGTCGATCGGTTGTCGGCAGCGCTCGAGGCGCGGGCGGAGGAACGCGAGAACGACCTGCGGGTGGTGCGGGCGGCACGAGCGAGGGTGGACGGGGCCGCTGCGGCACGGTCGCGCGCCGAATCGGCGGCGGCCGGTGCCCGCACCCGCCGAGACGCGGCGCACGCCGCCGTGGAGACAGCCGAGACGGTGGTGACGCTGGCCCGCACCGAAACCGCGGATCTGGTGCACCGCTGGTGGTCCGAGCATTCCGGTGCGCTCACGGCGGTGGGGGTACCCGATGTCGTGTTCGAGGCGGTCGAGGAGGCCTACCGGGCCGTCGGTTCCGACGACGCGGTACCACCGTCGGCGGTGTTGTCGGCGCGCGTCGCCGATGCGCTCGAGGAGGCACGGTTCCGGCGCCGGTCGATCGCCACGGAGATCGCGACGGCGGAGGAGCACATCGCGGTGCTCACCGGCGAGCGTGCCGCCGTGTCCGCCGAACACGACGACGCTCCTCCGCCGTTCGCGGCCCGCACCGATCCGCGGGACGGGCGCGCGGGGGCACCGCTGTGGCGGTTGGTGCGGTTCCGCGACGACGTCGACCTCACCGTCGCGACGGGGGTCGAGGCGGCGCTGCAGGCCGCGAACCTGCTCGACGGGTGGGTCTGCTGCGACGACTCGGTGCCCGACGCCGCGTCCGAACTGTTTCTCGCTCCGCTCCCCGAGGGTCGACGCCCGACCGGTCCGACACTCGCCGACGTGCTGGTGCCGGAACCGGATGCGGGTGTGCCGGTCGACCGGATCACGCAGGTGCTCGCGTCGGTCGCGCTGACCGCGGCACCCGACCTGGGGACACCGATCGCGGTGGACGTCCACGGCGGATTCCGGCAGGGCATCCAGATCGGCCGGCACCGCAAGGACCACCCCGAGTACATCGGGGCGACCGCGCGGCAGCGTCGCCGTGACACGCGGATCGCCGAGATCGACCGGGCCGTCACGCTGTCCCGGGAGACCATCGACCGTCTGCGCGAGGAGGACAGGATCGTCGGCGGGCGACTCGCCGACGTCGAGCGGGCCGTCGCCGCGTTGCCGCGCACCGGTGCGGTGCTCGCCGCGTTGCGCAAGGTCGCCGAGTCCGCGGGAGCGTTGCGGACCGCCGGGGAGGCCGCCGCATCCGCGGACCGCGACCTCGATCAGGCCGTTGCGGAAGTGTCGGCGCAGGAACAGCAGATGAGGTCGGTCGCGGTGCGGCACCGGATCCCGTTCGAGGCCCGGGAGATCGATGCCGTCGAAGCCGCGATCCGGCACTTCCGGTCGCAGGGGCAGACGCTGCTGCGGGCCGTGCGTGAGCACACGTCAAGCACCGAGCGGGGCCGGGAGGCCCGGGTGCGGCTGGACGAAGCGGTCCGCGCGGCAGGTGAGGCAGCGGAGGCCGCGGCGATCGCCGAGTCGTCGCTGCTGGCGCAGCAGCAGAAGCTCGAGACACTGCAGGATGCGCTGGGGGCGAGCGCCGACCGCATCGACGCGCAGCTCGCGGAGGCGCGGTCGCGGATCGAAGCGGCGAAGGACGCGCAGCGCGCGGCTCGGAGGTCGTCGGATGCGGCGGTCGAGCGGATCGGCAAGGCGGAGGCCGCGCACACCGCGGCCGAGCAGACGCTGCGGGCGGCATTGACGGAGGTACGGTCCGACGCCGAGCGTCTCGTCCCGTACGCGCGGCGGGATGTGTTGGCGTTGTTGGGGATCGACCAGGAATACACGTGGCCGGGTTCGGCGGCGTGGCTCGATGTCGACCAGGTGCTGTACCGGGTGCGCCGCGCCACCGGCGAGGCAGTGCCGGTGGTTCCCGACGAGGTGGCAGCGCTGTTCGGGGCTGTGCAGGTGGCGACCGCGTCGGTGTCGACGGCGGAGTCGGCGCGGAAGTCCACGCGGTCGGCGCTCACGTCGGCGCTGCAGGAGTTCGACGATCGGCTCGCGGTTTCGGGACAGGACTACCGGTTGCAGTGGGATGCTCCCGACGGGGTGACGGTCGTGCAGGTCCACGACGAGCAGGGGCCGACGTCGGTGGCGCAGTTCGCGCAACGCATCGCGTCCGATCGGCGGGATCAGGAGTTGCTGCTCACCGATGCCGAGCGACGCATCCTCGAGGACGCGTTGCTCGCGGGTCTGGCTCAGCAGATCCACGAGCGGACCGCAGATGCCCGGGAGTTGATCGGGCGGATGGGCACCGAGATGCGGCAGCGGCACATGTCGTCGGGCAACACGATCGGGGTGCACTGGGTGCTCGCCGAGCACCTCGACGACGGGGCCCGCGCGGTGTGCCGGTTGTTGGATCGGGACACGTCGAGCCTGTCACCGGAGGAACTCGCCTCGGTGCGGGCGCATTTCGCGGCGCGGATCCGCGCGGAGCGGGCCGCGCATCCGGAACGTTCGTACCCGGAGATCCTCGCGTCGACGCTCGACTACCGGCGCTGGCGGGTGTTCGCGTTCGGTCTCGTCGCCGCGGACGGCACCGAGGAGAGGTTGACACCGGCGCGGCACTCGGCGCTGTCCGGCGGGGAGCAGTCGGTGTCATTGCACCTGCCGTTGTTCGCGGCGGCGCACGTGATGCTCGATTCCGCCGATCCGCACGCACCGCGGTTGTTGGCGCTCGACGAGGCGTTCGCCGGGGTCGACGACACGGGTCGCAGCGAACTGTTGGGGTTGTCGGTGCAGTTCGATCTGGACCTGTTCATGACCGGGTTCGACCTGTGGATCACCTACGCGGGGGTGCCCGGATGCGCACACTACGATCTGGCGCATTCGGTGGTCGAGCACACGGTCGCGGCGACGCTGCTGGTGTGGACGAGCGGGGGTCTGCTCGCCGAGCACGACGGCACCGATCTTGCGAGCGCGTTGGGGTCACCGGGGCGGCGACGGGTACCCGAGCCGGTGGACGGGACGTTCGAGTTCGCGTGATCGGCGTCCACCGTGGTCGGGTACCCGCGCCGAATGGTGGTACCCGCGCGGAATTCACCGCGGGTACCACCATTTCGCGCAGTTGTCGTTCGGGTACCGCGGCGGGTCAGGCGCGGGGTGTGACCCAGATCGTGATGTCGGCGTGCACGACCTCGACGTCGTGACGGTCGACGATCCGCACGGGCACCGTCAGTTCGGTTCCGTCGGTGAGTGCGCTGAAGTTCGGGAGTTCGTCGAGTCGGGCGATCGCGCGCAGTCCCGTCTCGGCCTTCGTCAGGTACTGCGTGGTCATGCCCTTGGGGATCCACCGGTGGGTGGTGGGGACGGTGGCTTCGGCGAGCATGCCCATCGCGGTTTCCGCGAGGTTGCATGCGGCGATGGCGTGGAAGGTGCCGAGGTGGTTGTGCACACCCCACCACTTGGGTGCGCGCACCTCGCAGTGTCCGGGTTCGAGCACCGTCACGCGCGGCAGGATCGTCGCGAAGTAGGGCACCCGCACACACATTCCGGCGGAGAAGAGGACGGAGCCGAGAGCGTTGCCGGGAAGCTTCCGCCAGGCGCGGTAGGTCGGGGTGAGGTCCATCCCCTTACCTTACTTGCAAGTAAGGTAAGGGGATGGACGCCGACGACCGCGCGCCGGCGGTCAGATGCGGGTGACGTCCAGTTCGCCGTCCTTGAACTGCGAACGCAGCCGCTTCTTGTCGAACTTGCCGACGCTGGTCTTGGGGACCTCCCCGATCACGGTCCAGTTCTCGGGCAGCTGCCACTTCGCGACCTTGTCCGCCAGGAACTCCCGCAACGCCTCGATCGTCGTGGTGGTGCCGGCCCGCAGGACGACGGCGACGAGCGGACGTTCGTCCCATCGGTCGTCCGGCACGCCGATCACCGCCGCCTCGAGCACGTCCGGATGACCCATGACCGCGTTCTCCAGATCGACCGACGAAATCCATTCGCCACCGGACTTGATGATGTCCTTGGTCCGGTCGGTGAGAGTGAGATAGCCGTCCGGGGTGATCGTCCCGACGTCACCGGTGCGAAGCCACCCGTCGTGGAACTTCTCCGGTGCGGCCCCGCCGTAGTAGGAGGCGGCGATCCACGGTCCGCGGACCTCGAGCTCCCCGATGCTCACGCCGTCGTGCGGGACGACGGTGTCGGTGTCGTCGACGAGCCTCGCCTGCACCGATGCCGGGAATCGTCCCTGCGTGTACCGGTACCGCCACTGCTCGGCGCCCTGGGCGCCCGCCGGTGGTCGCGCGACCGACCCGAGCGGTGACGTCTCGGTCATCCCCCATGCGTGCAACACCCGCACGCCGTGCTCGGCCTCGAACACGTGCATCAGCGAGGCCGGCACCGCGGATCCGCCGATGAGCACTTCCTTCATCACCGAGATGTCCTGCGGGTGCTCCTCGAGGTACTGGTGCAGCGCCAGCCAGATGGTCGGCACGGCGGCCGCGAAGGTGGGACGTTCGGCGGCGATCAACTCGGCGAGCGGTTCGGGCTGCAGGAAGCGGTCGGGCATGATCAGCGACGCGCCGATCATGAACGCGGCGTACGGCAACCCCCACGACATCGCATGGAACTGCGGTACGACGGCCAGCGCGCGGTCACCCTGCCGCAGCGCCGGACCCTCCGTCATGCACGCCTCCATGGAATGCAGATAGATCGAGCGGTGCGAATACACAACGCCTTTCGGATCACCGGTGGTACCGGACGTGTAGCACATCGCGGCGGCGGAGCGTTCGTCGACCTCCGGCCAGTCGAACACGTCGGGCCGGTCGGCGAGGAGGTCCTCGTAGGCGTGCACCTGCACTCCGTCGGGTGCCTCGAGATCGGCCGTCGAGTCGCCGGTGACCACGATGTGCGCCACGGTGGTCAGGTGCGGCAACTGCGGGGCCAGCAACGGAACGAGGGTGCGGTCGACGAGGATCACGTGGTCCTCGGCATGGTTGGCGACGTGCACCAACTGCTCCGGGAACAATCGGATGTTGAGGGTGTGCAGGACCGCGCCCATCGAGGGCACCGCGAGGTAGGCCTCGAGGTGTTCGGCGTTGTTCCACATGAACGTGCCGACCCGCTGGTCGCCGGTCACGCCCAGCTCACGCAGCGCGTGCGCCAGCCGGGCACAGCGGCGACCGACCTCGGAATAGCTTCGCCGCCGGGATCCGGACCCCGTCCACGTCACCACTGCCGCATCGCCGTGCACGGTGCTGCCGTGCCGCAGGATCTGCGCGATGGACAGGGGTGCTTCTTGCATCGTGCTCAACATGAACGGCTCCTCGATCGGTCGACTACGCACATTGTGACCGACGACTCACCTTTTCCGGACCCATGCGGCAATTCGGGCCGAACGGGACGGCCGCTGCGACGGGGGCGCACCGTCACCGGGGCCGACCGCGCCGTCAGGTGCCGCAGAACGTCCGGAAACACTCGCCGAACTCCCGAGGAGCCGGAGCCGCGAACTCCGCCCACTCGTCGCGACGTTCGAACGGATGCGTCACCGCCTCCAGCAGCGTCCGGAACGGAACGAGATCACCGTCGGTCGCCGCGCGCAGTGCCGCATCGACCCGGTGATTGCGCGGGATGTAGATCGGGTTGACCCCGTCCATCGCGACCGCCGTCTCGGCCGCGGCCCGGCCGTGTTCCGCCAGAGCGCCGCGCCACCGTCCGAGCCACGGACCGATGTGCTCGCGCGCGATCAGGGCGTCGAGTTGAGTCGGATCGCCGCGGAGCTCGTCGGCGAGGGCACGGAAAGTACCGGTCCAGTCCATGCGGTGCTCCGCCATCAGCGCCGGCAGGGCCTCGACCAGTGCGGTGTCCGCCGAATCGGGCAGACCCAGCTTGGCCGCCAGGCCGCGCGCACGGTGCAACTCGTAGCGTTCCCGGAATCCGGCGAGGACCTCGGTGGCCGCGGTGATGGCGCGGTCCGGTTCGGGGTCGACGAGAGGAAGGAGGGTTTCGGCGAAACGCGCCAGGTTCCACGCGAGCACGGCGGGCTGGTTGCCGAACGCGTAGCGGCCGCTGTGGTCGATCGAGCTGAACACCGCCGCCGGATCGTACGCGTCGAGGAAGGCGCACGGCCCGTAGTCGATGGTCTCCCCGGAGATGGTCGTGTTGTCGGTGTTCATCACTCCGTGCACGAAACCGGCGAGCATCCATTGCGCCGTCAACGACGCCTGCGCTTCGACCACCGCCTCGAAGAACGCCAGGTAGCGGTTCCCGTCCCCCTGTTCCGGACGCTCGAGCAGTTCGGGGTGATGCCGGGCGATCGCATAGTCGGCGAGAGGCTGCAGGACCGCACCGCGGCGGGCCGCGAACTCGAACGTGCCCACCCGCAGGTGGCTCGACGCCACCCGCGCGAGGACCGCGCCCGGCTCCGTGCCGTCGCGGTGGACGGGGCGGCCGGTCGCGATCACGGACAGCGCCCGTGTGGTCGGGATCCCGAGGGCGAACATCGCCTCACCGATCAGGTACTCCCGCAGCATCGGGCCGACCACCGCGAACCCGTCCCCACCGCGGGAGAACGGAGTGGGTCCCGATCCCTTCAGGTGCAGATCCACCCTTCGGCCGGCCCGGTCGACGAGCTCGCCGAGCAGCAGTGCCCGGCCGTCGCCGAGCAGCGGTGCATATCCACCGAACTGATGCCCGGCGTACGCCATCGCCACCGGTGTGGCCCCGGCCGGCGCGGTGGCGCCCGACAGGACCGCGACTCCGGCATCGGTACGCAGTTCGTCGGGGTCCAGCCGCAGGGACTCGGCCAGCGGCTCGTTGAGCACGAGCAACGTCGGGTCGGGTACGTCGGCGCCCTGCCACGGCACGGCCAGGCCGTCGAGTTCGTCGGCGAATGTGCATTCGAGATGCCACATCGCTGTGGTCGTGCCCGAGGAGGGTTCCGGAAGCGCCGCCATCACCCGAGCGTAACCAGTGCGAGCATCGTCCGACGCAGCGCGGCTTCGGCGACGTCCCATGCGCCGGCTGTCGCCCACCGGCGGCGATCACCGCCACCACACGCGCTTTGCGTTCGTCGTCCACTCGCTGGGCGTCGGTCTGCTCACCGCCGTCGGCGTCGCCACGCCCACACGCACAGTCCGATCCCCGCGAGAGACAGGACGTTCGTCGCGCGAACGGACGGGTGTCGCAGCACCGGGAAACCCGACACCCCTCCGTAACAAGATCGTGATGTCCGGGCCGGCGAACATCCGCCCCCGCTCGCAACGACTGTATCCACTCCCGCAGCGCCAACCAGCCCCGAGTGAGTGCACACCAACACCCTCTGTACAGCACAGATATCACTTCAGTCCCATATTCCGGCCGTTTCTCGACGATCGGGAGCGACCGCGGAGCCGGAAACTCGACGCAGCGTCCACGGTTCGTCAATGGGATGTTCGCCACATTCCCTTGCGGCATTTTCCAAACCAACGTTACCTGGTTGTGACCTAAATGCCGCCCGATGGTGACCTGCCTGGGAGTGATCCTCCCGCTTCGGCAACGCCCGTGGCCCCTCTATCGAAGGCCGGACGACTCCTCGGCCGAATCCTGGAGCACGACCAATGCCCGTTTCATCAGCACACCGTGTCCGTACCGCCCTCGCTGCCGCCGCGATGGCCACCACGGCCGTCGGTATCGGCACGACCGCCGCGAACGCCGATCCAGTACCGACTGCACAGTCCGCGAGCTTCGAGTACGGCGATCTCCTGAAGGCGCTGGACCCCCACGCCTTCGCCGCCGCAGGCTGGACGACTGCGGACAGCAGCACGACGACGGACGGCAGCGCGACCGTCGAACCCGCGTTCTTCACGAATCCGGAGCCGGCCCCGGAGCCGGCCCCGCCGGCCGTCACCCCCGACGAGCTGGCGCGGATCGTGCCCGGAATCCCGGCCGAGAAGATCGGGCAGTACATTGCTCCCCTCAACGAGGCGATGGCGCACAACGGCATCGACACACCGGTCCGGCAAGCAGCGTTCATCGCCCAGCTCGCCGTCGAGTCCGATTCCTTCCGCACGTTCGAGGAGTACGCATCCGGACGTGCCTACGAAGGACGCGCAGACCTCGGGAACACCGAGCCGGGCGACGGGGTGCGTTACAAGGGCCGCGGCGCGATCCAGATCACGGGCCGTCACAACTACGAGAAGTTGAGTGAGCACACCGGCGTGGATTTCGTCGCCCACCCCGAATGGCTCGCCGCACCGGAGAATGCCTTCACCACGGCAGCCTGGTACTGGACCTCACGCAATCTCAACCACGTCGCGGACACGGCGGGAATCGTCCGGGTGTCCGAGCTCGTCAACGGTGGTCACCACGCCCTCTCGCGCCGCATCGCCGACTTCGAGCGTGGATTGGACGTACTGCTCCAGCCCTGACCTGCAGCCACTCCCCCGTCGACGGAGCGCGCAACTAAGGATAATTTTGTTACTTGACTATCTTGAGTAATATCGTGCGGGTCAGCCGACCGCGGACGGAGACCGTTTCCGCCCCGACCCACGTGAGGAACTCTGTGGCCAAGCTCGAGATCATCGTCGCCAGCACCCGTCCCGGACGCCTCGGACCCCCGATCGGCCGGTGGGTCCTCGCAGACGCAACAGCGCACGGCGGCTTCAGCGAGATCGAACTCGTCGACCTCGCCGAAGTGAACCTGCCGTTCATGAACGAACCGCACCACCCGCGTCTGGGCCGGTACACCCACCAGCACACCCTCGACTGGAGCGCCAAGGTCGCC
This sequence comes from Rhodococcus yananensis, assembly GCF_020515525.1. Classification (GTDB taxonomy): domain Bacteria; phylum Actinomycetota; class Actinomycetes; order Mycobacteriales; family Mycobacteriaceae; genus Rhodococcus; species Rhodococcus yananensis. The sequence continues at coordinate 21,512 of NZ_JAIYEP010000015.1, read as the reverse complement.
GAAGCCGACGCGTTCGTCTTCGTGATGCCGGAGTACAACTACGGTTACAACGCCGAACTGAAGAACGCGATCGACTACCTCCACAACGAATGGAAGTACAAGCCCGTCGGGCTGGTCAGCTACGGCGGAGTCTCCGCCGGAACTCGCGCCGCCCAGATGATCAAACAGGTGGTCACGACACTGAAGATGACCCCCGTCGCCGAAGCGGTATCCATCCCCTTCGTCGCCCAATTCCTCGACGAGGACGGAACTCTCGTTCCCAACGAGACCATGACGGGCGCCGCAAAGGCGATGTTCGACGAACTGATCCGGGTCGCGGACGCGCTGCGCCCCCTGCGCGTGGGCGACTGACACCGGACCACTCGCACCAGGAGGATCGATGGATCCCGTTCACCCCGTCTGCACCCGCTTCCATACCGCGATCGAACTGATCGGGGCACGCTGGACGGGTGCGATACTGCGCGCAATGTTCACCGGCGCGCATCAGTATTCGCAGATCAAAGCCGCGGTTCCGGGCCTGAGCGACACCATGCTCACGCAGCGGCTACGCACTCTCGAAGCCGAAGCCATCGTCGGACGACACGTGCTACCGACCTCTCCGGTACAGGTCGAGTATCACCTCACCGAGAAGGGCCGAGACCTCGAACCCGTTCTCGAGACCGTCATCGACTGGTCACACCGCTGGATTCCGCTCGCCGAGGACGACAACGGCGGGGCACGTCACCATCGCTGACCCAGCGGTCGATTTCCGCTCCGGCGATCCGAACTCCTTCCCGCGACGGCAATTCGGAATTGCAGGCGCAGGAGACAGTTCGGGTCGCGGGAATTGGAACTACACTGGGCAACCGGTTGCAGTATTCCGACTATCTCCCTTTTCCGTCCCGTACGTTATCCATTCGGCCGGGGTCGGCACCGGCGCCCCCCTTCCCGCCGCTAGTGTGGCAAAGTGCGCACGCTCCGGGTCATGTCGATCATCACGGTGATGTGCACGGCGTCGATCCTGCTGTTCGTCGTGATATCGCTTCTCTCGTCCGGCGCCGTGGGCGTCTCGAACAGTGCCGAGTACATGGTGGTGTTTCCGACGGTGGTCGGGTTGCCGTGTGCGTTCGCGGCCTCGATCATCGGTATCGCGGCCACCGTGCAGCGGAGGACGCGCGCGGCGGCATCGATTCTCCTGACTCTCGGGCAATTCACCACCGTCGCCTTGGGCGCAGCAATCATCGTGTGGGCATTGAACTTCGGTACCACCGGATGGGAGTTGGTGTTCCTGCCGGCGGCGCTCCTCGGCGGGCAGATCCTCGTCGCGGTGGGTCTGTGTTTCCGGCAGCGAGTTGCGGTCGATACCACACGGGAGCTGTGACCACCGGTTGGCTTTCGAGCGAATGTATCGCCTGCTCGATTCAGGCGATCCGGTGTACCACTCGCTCACTCTCGCACATCTCGTGCTCGTAGTCGCCCCCGCTCCCCGACACCGACCTCAGCGACCGCGACGATTTGTGCAGGGTTTTGCCCGCTCAGCGAGCAAAACCCTGCACTATCCCCCTTCGCGACCGGATCATCCGCAGATCGCACGCCGCTTCCGGCCATCACAACAGGTGTACTTCTCGGCTCCGCGCATCCACAACTGCACAGTCGACGGCAACTGCACACTCGACGGACCGCACGCACCGGCAGGACGCGACCGACACATAGACTGCACAGCCATGTCGGCGCACCCGGGGTACGAACATCTCATCCGATCCATGGTCGCGAAGGTGGGCCGCACGACGTACACCCGCGGGAAGCGGTATGCCGAAGCCGGCGCCGTCCTCGATTGCGACTTCGACGACGACTCTCTCGTCGGTGTGGGGACCATCGCCGGGACACACCCCTACGAGGCGCTGATCAAGCTCGTCGCCGGACCGCGCAATCTCGAGTTCGACTACGGCGACTGCTCCTGCCCCGTCGGATACAACTGCAAGCACACGGTGGCGTTGCTGCTCGCCCTCATCGAACCGGCGAGCGGCGCATCCGCCGAACCGGCCGAACACGACTGGGACACCACGTTCGCAACGTTCTTCGGCACCGAGAACACCGACAGCGGCGACCCCCTCGCCCTCCAGTTGACGCTCACGGCCGGCCGTGCCGCACCGGCCCTCATGGCGCGCGTGCTGCGTCCCGGCCGCACCGGGTGGGTGTCGGGCAACATCTCGTGGTCCAACCTCGCGTACACACGCGACGTGAACAGTCAGCACAAACAGATGCTGCTCGAACTCGCCGCTCTGGCGCAGGCGACGATCCCCACCCACTACCGGTCCTCGCAGAACGTCCTCGACCTGTCGGCCGTATCCCCGCGACTGTGGTCACTGCTCGACGACATCCAGGCTGCCGGCGTCGAACTACGGTATGCGAAGAAAAAGCTCGGTACGGTGCCCGAGCCGGGTTCCGCGGAGGTGTGCGTCGACGTCGCCGACACCGGAAACGGACTCACCGTCACACCCACGGTGCGCGTCGACGACCGGTCCGTGTGGGCGGTCGCGTTCATCGGGGTGCCGGCGCACGGAGTGGTCCACCTACCGCCCGGTGACCCCGTCGAGGGTCCGGTCGCCGACCAGCCGTTCCGCATCGCACGCCTGCACGGGACCGCGACGGAGGGTATGCAGCACCTGATGCACGAACTCCGCTCGCTGGCCGTCCCCGCCGAGCAGGTCCCCCGGTTCGCCGCAACGTACTATCCGCGACTGCAACGCACCGCGACCGTCGGCTCCGCGGACGGTTCGTTCACCGCGCCGACGGTGAGCGGACCGGCGGCGCTGCTGCAGGTGGCGTTCCGGGCCGAGCATCGCACCGACCTGCACTGGCAGTTCGTGTATCGGGTCGGTGACGTCGAGCACGGCGTCGAGTTGTACACCGAGTTGTCCGATCCCGTCCGCGACCATGATGCCGAAGGGGCGCTGCTCACCGAACTCCGCGGCATCGCCGAACCGTACAACCTGGTCAACACCGTCGACAGCCGGCTGTTCTCGCACATCACTCTCGCCGGGTTCGACACCGCCCGTCTCGTGTCGGAACTGTTGCCGCTGTTGTCCGGCCGCGACGACGTCGAGGTGCGTGTCGCCGGAACGCCCGCCGACTACCGTGACGTCGGCGACAGCCTCCGAATCGGATTGTCCACCAAGGCTACCGGCGATTCCGACTGGTTCGATCTGAACATCACCATCGAGGTGGACGGCACCGCCGTGCCGTTCCGCGACGTGTTCACGGCCCTGAGCGAGGGCACGTCGTATCTGATGTTGCCCGACGGAGCGTACCTGTCGCTGGACAAACCCGAACTGCAGCAACTCCGTCGTCTCGTCGACGAAGCCCGCGCGCTGCACGAGCACGACGATCCGGAGCGGTTGAAACTGAGCCGTTTCCAGGCCGGGATCTGGGAGGAGTTGGCCGCGCTCGGGATCGTCGATCGACAGGCTGCGGCATGGAGAAAACAGGTCCAGGGCCTGCTCGACGTGAAAGCGACCGCGAGAACCCGCGCACCGAAACAGTTGCAGGCGACACTGCGCCCGTATCAGCTGGACGGGTTCCGGTGGCTCACGTTCCTGTGGACGCACGGTCTCGGTGGGATCCTCGCCGACGACATGGGCCTGGGCAAGACGCTGCAGTCGCTCGCGTTGATCTGCCATGCCCGCGCCAAGAAGCCGTCCGATCCGCCGGCGCTCATCGTCGCCCCCACGTCGGTGGTCGTGAACTGGGCTGCCGAAGCGCAGCGGTTCACCCCGCACCTGAAGGTTGTCGCGATCACCGAGACCTCCGCGAAACGCGGAGGCACGCTGGCCGAGGCACTCGACGGGGCCGATGTCGTCGTCACTTCCTACACGTTGTTGCGCCTCGACATCGACGAGTATCTCGAGCACCACTGGGTGATGCTGCTGCTCGATGAGGCGCAGTTCGTCAAGAATCATCGGGCCAAGGCGTACCGGTGCGTGCGGCAGATCGAGGCACCGTTGAAGGTCGCGATCACCGGCACCCCGATGGAGAACAACCTGATGGAGTTGTGGTCGCTGCTGTCGATCACCGCGCCCGGTCTGTTCCCTCATCCGACGAGATTCCAGGACTACTACCGCAAGCCCATCGAGAGCGGCGCCGATCCCGCGCTTCTGGTGCAGTTGCGGCAGCGCATCAAACCGTTGATGTTGCGGCGTACGAAGGAGCAGGTCGCCGCCGATCTGCCTGCCAAGCAGGAGCAGGTGCTCGAGGTGGAGTTGTCGCCGAAGCATCGGGCCCTGTACGACCGGCAGTTGCAGCGGGAACGGCAGAAGATCCTGGGGCTCGTCGACGACCTCGGCCGCAACCGCCTCACGATCCTGCAGTCGCTGACGGTGCTGCGGCAAATGAGTCTGGATCCGGTGTTGTTCGACGACTCCCACACCGCGGTCGGGTCCGCGAAGATCGACGCGCTGCTCGAGCAACTCGACGATGTGATCGCCGGGGGTCACCGGGCGCTGGTGTTCAGCCAGTTCACCGGATTCCTCGGCCTTGTCCGGGAACGACTCGACGCCGCCGGCATCGAGTATCTGTATCTCGACGGCAGGACGAAGCAGCGTGGGAAGCTGCTCGAGGAGTTCAAATCCGGTGCGGCCCCGGTGTTCCTCATCAGTCTCAAGGCCGGCGGGTTCGGCCTGAACCTGGTGGAGGCCGACTATTGTTTCCTCCTCGACCCGTGGTGGAATCCGGCGACCGAAGCGCAGGCCATCGACCGCACGCACCGCATCGGGCAGACCCGCAACGTGATGGTGTATCGGTTGATCGCCCGCGACACCATCGAGGCGAAGGTGCGAGCGTTGCAACTGAGGAAAGCGGAGCTGTTCGCGTCGGTCGTCGACGACGGGGAGATGTTCTCGTCCACCCTGACCGCCGACGACATCCGCGCACTTCTGCGCTGACCCGTGCGCATTTCTGGTGGCCGGGGCTACCAGAAGTGCGCACGGGGCAACGGCGGACGAGGGGTGTCGCATCCTGCCCCTACACTGCCGGCGTGTCCCCACGAAGCTTCACGGGAGCGTCCACGCTCGACGACGATGCCCTCGCCCTGGCCCTCGCACCGGCCCTCACCCCCGGCGGTATCGTGCCCTCACCCAACTTCTTCCGCGGATTCGCCACCCGCCCGCAGATCCTCGCGCGCGGATTGCTGGTGCTCGCCGACATCACCGCCACCCGCTACTTCCGGTACACCCCCACCGCGATGCGCGATCCGGTGCTCACCGCCCACGGCGACCGACTCCGCGCCGAATGCTTCTCCGCGTGCAACGGTGTCCACGCCCGCCTCGACCTCCTCGCCGATGGCTTCGACGGAGGCGACATCGGGTACGGCACCACCAACGTCGACATCGGCCCGACGATGCGCACCGCACTCGCCGCCGTGCACCGCCACGCCCTGCTGCACCTCTCGGTCGGGGTCGACGGCATGACGGTGTCCGACCCTGACGCGTCGCACACACAGCGGCCCGTCGCCATGCCCCACCGGTGGATCCGCGCACTCGGCAACGTGGCCGAGATGCACCGCGACCTCCACCGCGCATTCACCGTCGACGCTGTCGCCGCGCGCCGTTTCCTCGCGACCGTGCCGGCAGCGACCGGAGTCGGCCGCAGCGGATGGCTCACCCCGAGCGCCTCGGGTGTGCGGGTTGCCACCCGACCCACCCGCGATGCCGTCCACGTCGACGGACTACACCGGCTCGCCGCGGCGAAACGACTGCTCCCGCACATCGCGGGCATGACGGTGTACGGGCCTGCCGGCGCCGAACCAGGCCCGGCCGTCGTCGAATTCTCCCTTCCCTCCGCGCGACTGGTCCTCGGCCTGACCGAACAGACCTGGCGCGGCCACTCCGGCGAAGGTGCCCTGCTGCACGCACTCGCGTCCGCGACCGTCCGCGACGACGCCGACGCACTCTCCACCGAACTCGCCTTCGAGCCCGCCGTCGACATCGACCGGCTCGCCCGCGACACCCACCTCGGCATCGCTGCCGTACGCGACGCGCTCGCGGTGCTGGCGTCGTCGGGACGTATCGGCTGGGATCTGCACGACAGCGCGTACTTCCACCGCGAACTCCCCGACCACCGCGACCGCGTCGACACCGACAACCCGAGGCTCGTTGCCGCCCGAGCACTCGCCGCCGACGGCGCCGTCACAGAAACCGGACCGAACACCTGGACGGTGAGCACCGGCACCACCGAATACCGCGTCACCGGCGGAAACCGGTGCACCTGCACGTGGTATCTGCGCCACGCCGACCGGCGCGGACCGTGCCGACACCTGCTCGCCGTTCGGATCCACCGGAAGGACCCCGCGTGACCGTCAGCGCCGAACTCGCCGCCGCCGTCGACATCTTCACCGAACTCGGCTGGCGCAACGCCGTTCTCACCGACATCCCCGCGCTGCCTCTCGGCACCGACGACCAGCGACACACCGCCCTCGCCGGGCTGCGTTCGGGAAACTGGGGAGAGTTCGGGCAGATCACCGACCGCACCTACGGATGGATCAGCTGGATTGACGTCGACGACGCAGCCCTCGCCCTGTTCGCGATCCGCCTCGGTGTCGACGCGCGCCGCGCCGCGCAGATCATGCCGTCCACCCACCGGCTCGGCGACGAGCCGGCCGCCGACATCCTCGCCGCCCGCGGACCGGAGTTCGCCCGGCGATTCGTCGACCAGGTGTGTGTGTCGTCGCGGCGCCCCTGGGAACACGCGACGTCGGTGCACGCCGGTGCGGCCGTGCGGCTCGTCGCCCACCACCGGCTGCCCGTCCCCGACAACGTCGAATACTTGAAGGACTGGGCGGTGTATGCGCTCGGTGCGCTCACCGGCGACGGCGAACTGTTCCCGGCCGGACGCGGCTGGATTCCCGACGCGGTGATCGCCGACCGGTACGCCGAGCACGCCCGCGCGGCGGTCGCCGCCGGTGTGCCCGCCACCGGTCCGTTCCCCGCGACGCTGTCGCCCGCGATCGACCGCGGCTGGATCGACCGCGCCGACGTCGTCGACCTGGCTTTCGCCGCACTCGATTCCGCACAGCGACCGGGCGACCGCAAAGCCTGGCTGGCACTGCTCACCGGAGAACTCGCCGTCGACCCCGCCGAGTTCGTCGTGCGCGCCGATGCGATGGTGTCGCTGATGTCGTTCGGTGATGCCGCCGTCGTCGAATCCCTCGCTCCGGTGCTCCTCGCCGCCGTCGACGAGGACGTGCTCGTCGACGTCCTCACTGTCGCCCTCAACGTGCCCACGAAGAAGGCGCGCCGTGTCGTGCTCACGGCTGCTGCCGCGCGACCGGGACCGGGCGCCGACACCGTCGCGGCGGTCGCCGATCTGATCGTCGACTGCGCCACCGGTGGCGATCGGGCGTTGAACCGCGCGGCCACCGCACTCATGTCCGCGTGGTCGATCACCGCACCCGAACCGGACATCGCACCACCGACCGTCCGCGGTCTGTGGCAGCCCACCCCCGACGTGTGGCAGGTACCGCGGTTCGAGCCGGGGGACGCGACCGTCGACACGGTCGCCGACGCCGCTGCACACCTGCTTCGCCGCGGCGACGGCGTGGTGGATGTCGCCGTCGAACGGTTCCTGGCGCTCGCCAACCGTCTCGCCCACGACGACCCCGACGCGGCGCGTGTCGCGCTCGCCGGGGTGCGGCAGAACTGGATCGACGGCCTGATCATGATCCCGTTCCGGCTACGTGGCGGACACAACCCGCTCGGTGGCGGTGCGGTCGTGTGGGACGTGCTCCGTGCCCGGGAACGCGCGGTGGTCGAACGGCTCGGAGAGGTGCCCGTGCTGCTGTCCACACCGTCGTGGGACGACCTGCGCATCGACCCCGACGACCTGCTGAGCAGGCTGGAAGTCTATGCGCAGCAGGGATTCGTCGCGGCCGAAGCCGACCTGTTCGCGGCGTTGACCCGACTCGACCTCGGACACGTCGGTGACACCCACCGTGCCCGGATCAGGTCGCTCGTCGACTCCCCGCAGACGGTGCCCGTGCAGACGATGACCGACTCGCAGATCGGTGTCGCCGCCGAAGGGGTGGTTGCCGCCTACCTCGACGACCCCCTCCTCGAACCCGCTCTCGTGCTCGACACCGAGCGGGCCCGCTGGATGCCGGGCGAGGTGCACACCCCCCGGTCTCTCAGCGCGTTTCCGCGACGGATGGAACGCTACGACCACGGGTACATCGACCCCGCAGCCCTGCCCGCGTGGGGTGACGCGACCGGACTCTCCGTCGGATACCGGGACTCCGCATCTGCCGGGCTGCTGCTGCGCCAGCTCGCGCGCCGCGCCACACCCCTGACACCGGCGGTGGCCGTCAACATGATTGCGGCGCAACGCGGTTTCCACCGCGACGCCGCCGCCGACGGCGGGACGGCGGTCGTCGAGGCGTGGGAGCGCGGCCTGTTGCGTCCCGGTGTGCCCGACGTCCGCTATCTGGACTGGGGTGCCAGGCCGTCGGGTCTGACGGCGCTCGCGGGTGTCGGAGACGACCTCGTCGCCGACGGACTCCTGCCGGTGCTGTGGCCCGTCTTCGACGACCTCGTCGCCGTCGCCACTCGGGAATCCCGAATACCGCAGGGCACAGTCGATCTCGTCGAGTTCCTCGACCGATGGCTTCCCGAGGCGCGGGCCGGTCTCGACGCGGGTGCCGCCGACCTCGACGTACTCGACCTGCCCGGAGTGCGGACGCTCGCGGCGCGGGGAGGATCGTCGCGGGCGGTCGCGGCTGCGCGTGCCCTCGTCGGAGAACTGCCACCGCCGACCCGGGCACCGGTCCGCGCACCGATGCCGCGAGAGGTGCTCGACTTCGACGAGTGGTGGCGCAGCGAACTCGGCGTCGCGCCTGTCGTCGACGACGGCGCCGAATTCACCGTGACCTGGGTGGACGCCTCGGCGCCCACGAAGACCCTGGCCGTCGACCTCCGACTCCCGGACCGTCCCGGTGACCTGTTCCGGGTGCGGAAGGGCTGGTTCTACGATCTCGAGCATGAAGGTCAGTGCGCGGCGGTGCTGTATGCCGGAGGCGACCTTCCGGACGGGGATCGCTCCGACCGCGGACGACCGCACGTGTGGTTGCGGTGGGGCGACACCTCGCAGGCGATGATCGTCGGCGACCACCGCAACTGGGCCGAGGGCACCGACGGCCCGCTGCCCGGTGGTGGTGGTGCGTCGCCGCTGACCACGTCGATGGTCGCGGTCGTGCTGGTCGGCGTGTGCCACGACACCCCGGACCTGCACTCGGTGGCATCGCTGTTGCGCCGCGGCCTGGTCGGGGCGGCTGCGGTGTCCGTGGTGATGCCGACGCTGCTGAGCCAGCCGAAGGTGAGCCCGGCGCGTCTCGTGCGGCTCCTCGACTCCGACCCGTCGCTGCTGCCGGTGCTGTGGCCCGTCCTCGTCGAATCGATCCGCTGTGCGGCCGGTGTCGACGGCGCTGTGCCGCGGTGGCTCAACCGGGTCCTCGACATTGCCCTGCGCTACGCGTCGCTGCTGCGGGAAGCCGGTCGTCGCGGCGTGATTCCCACCGGCGATGCGGCGTGGCCTGGGCTGGCCGTGCTCGCCGAGCGCGGGGGTGGGTCGGCGGCGGTGACCAAGGCGAAAGCCCTGGTCTCCGAACTCACCCCGCCCTGACCCGTGCGCACTTCCGGTAGCTCCGGATACCAGAAGTGCGCACGGGTGGGGTCAGCGCAGGGGGACGCCCAGGAGTGCGTCGACGGCGTCGGCGAACAGGCCCGGCGCTCCGGTGTCGGCGCCACCGCGCTCGACTGCGAAGGTCGCCCACGCGTCGAGGGCGGCGAGTGCCTTGGGGGTGTCGAGGTCGTCGGCGAGGTGCTGCCGCAGCCGCGCGACCGTGTCCTCCGCGGACGCAGCCGACGACAACGCTGCCGCGCGCCGCCACAGCGCCAGCCGGGTCTCGGCAGAAGCGAGCACGTCCGCAGTCCACGCCCGGTCCGTGCGGTAGTGCCCGGACAGCAGGCCGAGGCGGATCGCGGCAGGGTCGACGCCCTCGCCGCGCAGTTTGGAAACGAACACGAGGTTGCCGCGTGACTTCGACATCTTCTCGCCGTCGAGACCGATCATGCCGGTGTGCACGTAGTGCCGTGCGAAGCGGCGGTCGCCGGTGACGGCTTCGGCGTGGGCGGCGGAGAACTCGTGATGAGGGAAGATCAGGTCGCTGCCGCCGCCCTGGACGTCGAAGCCGGAGCCGATGCGGTTCAACGCGATCGCGGCGCATTCGATGTGCCAGCCGGGTCGGCCGTCACCGAACGGGGACGGCCATGCCGGTTCGCCGGGCCGCTGCGCGCGCCACAGCAGCGCGTCGAGGGGGTTGCGCTTGCCGGGGCGGTCGGGGTCGCCGCCGCGTTCGGCGAAGAACCTCGCCATCGTGGCGTGGTCGTACCCGGATTCGTAGCCGAACTGGTCGGTGGCGTCGACCCGGAAGTAGACGTCCGGATACTGCTCGTCGTCGACCGCGTACGCAGCACCGGAGGCAACGAGTTTCTCGACGAGTTCGACGACCTCGTTCACCGATTCGACGGCGCCGATGTAGTCGCGCGGCGGCAGGACACGCAATGCCTCCATGTCCTCGCGGAACAGTGCGGTCTCGCGCATACCGAGCACGATCCAGTCCTCGCCGTCGCGATCGGCGCGTTCGAACAACGGGTCGTCGACGTCGGTGACGTTCTGCACGTAGTGCACGTCGTGCCCCGCGTCGCGCCAGAGCCGGTTGACGAGGTCGAACGTGAGGTAGGTCGCGGCGTGGCCGAGGTGCGTGGCGTCGTACGGGGTGATGCCGCACACGTACATCGTCGCGGTCGCACCGGGAGTGACGGGACGCACCGCGCGGTCGGCGGTGTCGAACAACCGCAGCGGGGGGCCTTCACCGGGCACGGACGGGATCGCGACATCGGACCAAGACAGCATGTCTTCGAGACTAATCGAACCGTGCGCGGGGGTGCCCGCGGCACCCGGCGGCTCAGAACGCGGGCCAGGGAATGCGGCGGTCACCGTACGGGTGCGGCATCACGGGATCATCGAGCAGAGCGAGGATGCGGTCGCGCAGGGCCTCGATCTCGGGGTCGGTGATGTGCTCGGCGAGGACGTCACCGAACTCGTCGTCGAGGCGGCGGGCGAGTTTGTCGAGGTCGGTGAGCAGTGTGGGATCGAGGGGTCGTCCCGCCCAGCCCCACAGCACGGTGCGGAGTTTGTCGTGACTGTGCAGGCAGATGCCGTGGTCGACGCCGTACACCCGGCCGTCGGCGCCGTCGAGGACGTGCCCGCCTTTGCGGTCGGCGTTGTTGAGCACCACGTCGAGGACGGCCATGCGGTACAGGCGGGTGTCGTCGGCGTGGACCAGAACGACGGCGCTGCCGTCCATGTCGCGGGCCCGCAGCACCGGCAGATAGCCGTCGGGCACGGCGGCGACGGGGCAGATGTCGACGAGGTCGAGGTGCGCGGGATCGGGTTCGCACGTGTCTATCCAGCGTTGCACCATGCCGGTACCGAACGGGCCGTCACGCAGCAGTGTCGTGGGGATGACGTCCCAGCCGAGCGCCTCGCACACCAGGTACGATGCGACCTCCCGACCGGCGAGGGTGCCGTCGGGGAAATCCCACAGCGGCCGTTCGCCGCGGACCGGCTTGTAGACGCAGCGGACGGTGCTGCCGCCGAGGGCGGCGTCGCACACCAGGGTCGCGTTCGACGCCTGCACGAGCTGTCCGACGACCGTCAGGTCGCCGTCGCCGAGTACGGTGCGCACATCGGGAGTGGTCACCCGATCAGGACTCCTCACCGAACCAGGCTGCCGGATCGAATCCTTCGGAGCGCAGGTAGCCGTTGGTGCGGACGCAGATGTGTCCCTCGCCGGAGATCGGTTCGCCGCACAGCGGGCACGGGGTGCGCCCCGCCGCGACCACGACCTCCGACCGCGCCGCGAAGCCGCGGGCCTGCACCGGGGTGAGGAACACCCGCACCGCGTCGGGGCCTTCCTCGGTGTCGTCGAGGACGACGGATTCGTCGATCTCCGTTTCGGTGACGGCGAGGAGTTCGACGACGACGGCCCCGCTGTCCGCGTCCCATCCGAGGCCCATGGTGCCCACCCGGAACTCGGCTTCGATGGGGGTGACGAGCGGGCCGGTGTCGACGTCGGGGGTGTCGGGCAGGTTCGTGCCGAACCGGCGGTGCACCTCGTCGAGGAGCAGGCCCATGCGGTCGGCGAGGATCTGGACCTGTTGCTTCTCCAGGACGACGCTCACCACCCGGGTGTCGTGTACGGCCTGCAGATAGAACACCCGGTCGCCGGGTTCACCGACGGTGCCGGCAACGAACCGGTCCGGTGTCCGGAAGACGTGTATCGCGCGGGCCATCGCACCTCCCTGGGGTCACCACACTCTGCCATGCCGTCACTGCTCATTATCCGCCGGAGGTCACTCCTGTCTCACCGGCCGCGGGGTTCTCTGCGGGAACCTCGCCGCCCGGCACCGGCCGCGGCCCCGCATCGGCGCTCAACGCCGACAGGTCGGTCCCGGTGTCGTTGACGCGCAGCACGTACGGCCGGGTGTCGGTGTAGCGGACGACGCTCAGCGACGCCGGCTCGGCGACGATGCGCTGGAACCCGTCGAGGTGTGTGGCGAGGGCATCGGCGAGGATCGATTTGATGACGTCACCGTGGCTGCACGCGACCCACACCACGTCCTTGCCGTGTGTCTCGGCGAGCCGCCGGTCGTGGTCCCGGATCGCCGCGACCGCGCGGGCCTGCACCTGCGCGAGCCCTTCGCCGCCGGGGAACACCGCCGCCGATGCGTGTGCCTGCACGACCTTCCACAGCGGTTCGCGGACGAGTTCGCCGAGTTCCCGCCCGGTCCATCGCCCGTAGTCGACCTCGGCGAGCCGTTCGTCGACGTCGGGGGCGAGGCCACGGTCGGCGGCCAGGGGATGCACCGTCTGGCGGCAGCGCAGCAGCGGCGACCGGACGATCGCGGTGATCTCGACCCCGGCGAGACGCGCGACGAGGTTCTTCGCCTGGACGTGACCGACCTCGTCGAGTTCGACACCGGGGGTGCGGCCGGCCAGCACGTGGGAGGTGTTGGCCGTGGATCGTCCGTGACGCAGCAGGATCACCGTCATGGAATCCAGCGTAGTGGCAGTGTCGCCGATTCCACTGCGGACGGTTCCGACGCTAGGTCGCGGCGATCACTCCCGTCGCGAGCAGGACGAGCACGAGGACACCGACGATGATGCGGTAGCCGACGAACCAGTACATCGAATGGGTGGTGACGAACTTCAGCAGCCACGCGATCGCGGCGTACCCGACAGCGAATGCGATGACGGTCGCGACGAACAACTGCGGTCCCGACGCGACCAGCCCCTCCCCCTCCGGGGCGAAGGCGTCGGGCAGGCTGAACAACCCGGACGCGACGACGGCGGGGATCGCGAGCAGGAACGAGTAGCGTGCCGCGGCCTCCCGGGTCAATCCGAGGAACAGGCCCGCGGAGATCGTGCCGCCGGACCGCGACACCCCGGGGATCAGGGCGAGGGCCTGCGCGGTGCCCATGACGAGGCCGTCCTTGAGGGTGAGCTGTTCGACGGTGCGGCGCTGCCGCCCGTAGTACTCGGCGGCCGCGATGACGAACGAGAACACGATGAGCATGGTCGCGACGAGCCACAGGTTCCGGGCGACGGTGCGGATCTCGTCCTTGAACAGGAACCCGAGGATGCCGATCGGGATGGTGCCGAGGATCACGTACCAGCCCATCTTGTAGTCGTGATCGGCGCGGTGCTCGGCGTGGAACAGGCCGCGGAACCAGGCGGTGATGATCCTGGCGATGTCGCGGGCGAAGTACACGAGCACGGCGGCTTCGGTGCCGAGTTGCGTCACTGCGGTGAACGAGGCGCCGGCGTCCTCTCCGAAGAACAGTTCCGAGACGATGCGCAGGTGGCCGGACGAGGAGATCGGGAGGAATTCCGTGAGCCCCTGGACGACACCGAGAACAACGGTTTGCAGCCAGGTCATCGAGTCGATCATGCGACCGCTCCCGCGGCGGAGACGGTACGGATGCGGCAGAAGTGAAGTGTCACGCGCGGAAGGCTACGCGGCGCGGCGCAACCCCACCGGGTGAGCACGCGGCACTACTGTTGTGCTCCAGTGCACCGGGTGGCGATCGGCCGTCCGGGAACATCGGTCGGGAGGTCGACGGGCGGATGGAGCAGAGAACGGTCGGTGCCAGCGGGCTGCGGGTGTCGCGGCTCGGACTCGGCACGCTCACGTGGGGGCGGGGCACGGACGGCGACGAGGCGGCGGCGCAGTTGTCCGCGTTCGTCGATGCGGGCGGCACGCTGGTCGACACCTCCCCCGCCTACGGCGACGGCGTCGCCCAGCGGATCCTCGCCGAACTCCTCGACGATGTGGTGCCCCGCGACCAGCTCGTCCTGTCGGGTAGCTCCGGGATCGACACCACCAAGCTCGACACCGGCCGGGTGGACTGTTCCCGCGGTGGTCTGCTCACCCAGCTCGACACGACGTTGCGGGAGCTCGGTACCGATCATCTCGACGTGTGGCAGGTCGCCACCTGGGATCCGCACACCCCCGTCGACGAGGTCGCGTCCGCACTCGAATTCGCCGTCACCAGTGGCCGGGTCCGGTATGTCGGCGTGCGCGGTTATCTGGGCTGGCAGCTCGCGACGACGGCCGCGGCCACCCGGCGACCGGCCCCTCTGGTGTGCACGCAGGTGGAGTACTCGCTGCTGGCGCGCGGTGTCGAGGACGAACTCGTTCCCGCCGCCGCACACCACGGGGTCGGGGTGTTCGCGGCCGTGCCGCTCGCGGGTGGGGTGCTCACCGGCAAGTACCGGTCGGGGATGCCCGTGGACTCGCGCGGCGCCGACGACGTGCACACCGAGGAGGTGCGCCGCTATCTCACCCCCGCGTCGGTGCGGGTGGTCGACGCCGTCGCCACCGCCGCGGACGGACTCGGGACGTCGCCGCTCGCGGTGGCTCTGGCGTGGGTTCGCGACCGGCCGAACGTCGCATCGATTCTGGTGGGTGCGCGCGATCTGGCACAGTTGACAGGAGTGCTTGTGGCGGAGGAGCTGGCATTGCCGCCGGCGATCTCGGCAGCCCTCGACGACGTCAGTGCGTGACCGCACCGCGACACCTTATCCGCGTCCTCTTCGCAGGCTAGGCTAGCCTGCGAAGAGCGCATCGACGCCACCACAGGCGACGGAACGACACATCGGCATCAGGAGGTGGTGGCATGACCACGACGGAAATCGTCGGATTCGCGGAGCGTATCCGCACCGGGACGCAGCAGGAGCACAACGATACCGAGAACTCCGAGTTCGTGACGACTCTGCTGGACGGTCAGCTCAACGCCGATGCGCACACGGCGCTCATCGCCCAGACCTGGTTCGTGTACGACGCACTCGAGCGCATCGGCGCGACCTACGGTGACGACCCGATCGTCGGGCCGTTCCTGTCGCCGGAACTACTGCGCACCGCCGCGCTCGAAGCCGACCTCGAGTTCCTCATCGGACCCGACTGGCGCACGACCATCGCCCCGCTGCCGGCGACGGTCGCGTACGTGGAACGGCTCGACGAGGTCGCCGCGCGCTCCCCCGAAGCCTTCCTCGCCCACCACTACCTGCGGTACCTGGGCGACCTGTCGGGCGGCCAGATCATCCGTCGCATGCTCGAACGTGCCTACGGCTACGAACGGGACGGGCTGCGTTTCTACATCTTCGACGAGATCCCCAAGCCGAAACCGTTCAAGGACGACTACCGAGCGAAGCTCGACGCGGCTCCGCTCGATGCCGACCAGCAGCAGGCGGTCATCGACGAGGCCAACCTGGTGTTCGGACTCAACCGTGCACTGTTCACCGACCTCGGCGCCGACCTCGACCGGTACCGGGTGCGTGCCTGACCGATGTCCGTGTCCGCCACCTCCCCGTCCCGACTCCCGGTGTTCCGACCGGCCCTGGCCGTCGCACTGCTCGCGGTGGTAGCGCTGCTCGTCGGGGCCTGCTCCACCGACGCCACCGGATCGTCGGCGACGACCGTGGCGACGGGGGCGCGTACCGCGATCGTCGACGATCGCGAGCCGCGTCCGATCACCGACGCGCCCGCACCGGTCCTACCGACGACGGTGCGTAGCTTCGACGGGGTCGACGTCACGATCACCGACGTATCCCGAATCGTCGTCGCCGACCGTTCGGGCACCCTCGCGCAGACCGTGGCGTCCCTCGGCCTCGGCGACAACATCGTGGGCCGATCCACCGCCATCTACCCGTCGGGTGAGGACCTGCCCAATGTGACACCCGGCGGGCACAGCCTCAACGCGGAGGCGATTCTCGCGCTCACCCCGACCGTGGTGCTCACCGATACGTCGATCGGACCGCTGGCCGTCCAGGAGCAGCTCCGCGCCACCGGGGTTCCGGTGGTCTTCGTCGACCCCGACCACACCCTCGACACCGTCGGCACCCAGATCGAGGCGGTCGCGGCGGCGCTCGGGGTGTCCGCGGAAGGCGCCGAACTCGCGCGACGCACCCAGGCCGAGATCGACGCCGCGATCGCTGCCGTCCCCGACGATCATCCCCGGCCGACGGTCGCGTTCCTGTACCTGCGCGGGTCGGCGATCAAGATGCTCGGCGGTCCCGGATCCGGTGCCGACGCACTGATCACCGCGCTCGGCGGTCTGGACGCCGGTACCGTCGCCGGACTCGACTCGCAGTTCGTGCCGATCACCAGCGAAGCCATGATCGCGTCCGCACCCGACGTGATCCTGATCATGACGGGCAGCCTCGAGTCCGTCGGCGGCGCCGACGGACTCGCTCAGCTCCCCGGCATCGCGCAGACCCCCGCCGGCCGCGACGGCAACATCATCGACATGGACGACGCGACCCTGCTGAGCTTCGGACCGGAGACGGGGAAGGTGCTCGCGGCCCTCGCCGAGGCGCTCTACCCGTCGGACGCGGCGTGAGCGAGGTCACCGAGGCGACCGGTCTCCCCGACGTGGCGCGCCGCACCGCCGGCGCGACCCGCATCACCGTCGTGTTCGCCGTGCTCGTCGCGGCGCTGGCGGTGCTCGCCGTGGTGTCCGCGTGCCTCGGCCAGGTTCCCACCTCGCCCGCCGAGGTCGTCGGGAGCCTGCTGCACAGCATCGGACTCGAGATCGGGCCGCTGCCGGCTCACCCGGCCGGCGAGGTGACCCTGTGGGAGGTGCGGTTCCCGCGGGTGGTCCTCGCGATGCTCGTCGGCGCGGCCCTCGGGTGTTCCGGGGCTCTGCTGCAGGGCATCTTCGCGAATCCCCTCGCCGAACCCGGGGTCATCGGTGTCTCCTCCGGCGCGGCGGTCGGTGCGTCCGCCGTGATCGTCCTCGGTGGTGCGTTCACCGCCGGATGGGCGCTCGCCGGCGCGGCGATGCTGTCCGGTCTGGTCACCACCGCGCTCGTGTACGCACTGTCCCGATCGAACGGCCGCACCGAGGTGGTCACCGTGATCCTCACGGGCGTGGCCGTCAACGCCCTCGCCGGTGGCCTCATCGCCCTGTTCACGTTCGTCGCGAATCCCGCCGCCCGCGACCAGATCGTGTTCTGGCAGCTCGGCAGTCTCGGCGGCGCCACCTGGGACATCGTGTCCATCGTCGCGCCGTTGACCGTCGCCGGGGTGATCGCATCGATCCTGATCGCCCCGAAACTCGATCTCCTCGCGCTCGGCGAGTCCGTCGCCCACCATCTCGGTGTCGGAGTCGAACGGGTGCGGCAGGTGTCGATCGTGGTGGTTGCGGTGCTGGTGAGCGCCGCCGTCGCGTTCACCGGCATCATCATGTTCGTCGGCCTGGTGGTGCCGCACCTGATGCGCCTCGCGCTCGGTCCCGCCCACCGCGTGCTGGTGTGCGCGAGCGCGCTCGGCGGCGCCCTGGTACTGCTCGCGGCGGATCTCGGTGCCCGCACCCTCGTTCCCAACGCGGATCTGCCCCTCGGCATGCTCACGTCACTGATCGGCGGGCCGGTGTTCTTCTGGATGCTGCGCCGCACCCGCGCCAAGCAGGGAGGCTGGGCGTGACCCCGATTCCGTTGCTCGAGCGGTTCGGTGCCCGCGCCGATCTGCCCGGCCCCGCCGACCCCGGCACCGTCACCCTGCGCGGCGAGCAGATCAGGTTGTCGCGCGGCGACCGCGAGATCCTGCACGGCGTCGACATCGAAGTGCGGGTCGGTGAGGTCGTCGCGCTCGTCGGCCCCAACGGCGCCGGTAAGTCCACGCTGCTCGCCGCGCTGACCGGCGACCATCCACTCACCGGCGGACGTGTCGAGGTCGAGGGGCGTGACCTCGACGACTGGGCACCGATCGCGTTGGCGCGGCGCCGCGCGGTGCTGCCGCAGCAGCACACCGTCGGATTCCCGTTCAGCGCGCGACAGGTCGTGCGGATGGGGCGGGCGGCGTGGGCCCGCACCGAGCGTCGCGGCGACGACGACGCGATCGTGGCGGCAGCGTTCACGACCTGTGACGTGGCGCATCTGGCCGACCGTCCGTTCCCGGCGCTGTCCGGCGGTGAGCGGGCCCGGGTCGCGCTGGCGCGGGTGCTGGCGCAGGACACCCGAACCCTGCTGCTCGACGAGCCGACCGCCGCCCTCGACATCGGGCATCAGGAGACGATCATGCGGGTCGTACGTGAGCGCGCCGACGCCGGTCACGCCGTGGTGGTGGTACTGCACGACCTCGGGTTGGCCGCGGCCTACGCAGACCGCATCTGTGTGCTCGAGAAGGGGCTGATCGTGGCGGACGGCACCCCCGGGGATGTGCTCACCGAGGAGTTGCTCAGCCGCGTCTACGACTATCCGGTGCGGGTCGGTGCGCATCCGGAGACGGGCACCCCGCTGGTGCTGCCGCACCGCGCGCCGCGGTGAGCCGTCCGTCACAGCGTGTCGGGTCGCAGCGGAGGCGGTGACGGCGGCGCGTCCACGATCGGGAACACTGGACGACGGTGCCCGGGGCCGGTGCACCCGACGAGACGGTGAACAGGCAGGAGCGACAACGATGGGTGGACCGGTGGCACGCGGCAGGACTGTGCTCGTGCGGAGGGCCGCAGCGGTCGTCGGGATGGTCGCGATCCTCGCGACCGGATGCTCCTCGACGGACGACTCGTCGTCGGATCTCCCGACGATCGAACCGGCCACCCCCGCCGCCGCACCCGCCACCACGACCGATCCCGCCGGCACTGTCCGGGCGTTCCCCGCGGTGGACGAACTGATCACCGTCCCGGGCAGCACGGTGCTCGCCGCGTGGACCACCGACGAGCAGCTCCTGCTGCTCGACGGTGCCGGTGCCGAACCTCGCGGGGTGGATCTGCCGTTCGAGGCGAACACGGTGGACGCCGGACCCGACGGCACCGTGCTCGTGCTCGGGTCCGATGAGCTGGCGCGGGTCGACGTCGGATCCGGGGAGGTGACGTCGCAGGCGACGCTCGACGGGGAGCTGGTGTCCGCGGCGGTCCTCGCTGACGGTCACCTGTTGATCGGCACCGCCGACGGCACGGTGTGGAACATCGCGCCCGACCCCGCGGGTGTGGACCGACCCACCACCATCGACGGCCTGGCGTCCGCCGACGTGGTCGTGACGAGTGGCGACGCTGCGGCGGTGCTGGACCGGCGACAGACGTCCATCACCGAACTCGACCTCGTCGACGGTCGGCTCGGCATCGCGTTGCGCGCCGGTACCGGTGCGAGCGAGATGATCTCCGATCCGTTCGGCCGGGTGATGGTGACCAACACCAACGGCGACGAACTGCTCGTGTACACGCTCGATTCGCTGGTGCTCCGGCAGCGTTACCCGGTGGGTCCGGCCCCGTACGCCGTGACCTACGACGCCGCCCGTGACCTGGTGTGGGTGACGTTGACCGGAAGCAACGAGGTGGTGGGCTACGATCTGTCGACCGGTATCCCGCGGGAACGCCACCGCTTCGCGACGGTGCGACAGCCCAACTCCGTGGCCGTCGATCCGGCCGATGGCACGCTGGTGGTCGCGTCGGCGACCGGTGACGGACTGCAACGGATCCCGGTCGAAGGGTAATGATGGCGGGCGAGCGCACGAGCCGCTTCACGCGGCTCCCGGTGGGGTGGGACACCAGCAACGACGAGTACGAGTATGTGCCGTTGAAGCTGCCCCGGGAGGTGTCACGGGTCAGTGCGTCGCTGCGGTTGGCGATCTCCGCGGAGTTCCACGGGTGGGAACTGACGCGGGTGCGCCTGTATCCGGACGGCAGTCGGCGGGTGCTGCTGCGCCGCCGCCGGACCGACCGTCACATTCCCGAACCCGCCGTCCGCTGATCCGATCCCGGGCCCCACGGCCCGGCCTCCAGGGAGAGTGTTCGTGTATCGCTTGCTGCTCCGATTGATGTTCCTGCTGCCGCCGGAACGCGTCCACCGCCTCGCGTTCCTGGCGATGCGTCTGGTCACCCGGTTCGGTCCGACCCGTGCCCTCGCCGCGAAGGTACTGGTCGTCGACGATCCGGTGCTGCACAGCGACGTGTTCGGAGTCCGGTTCCCCGCGCCTGTCGGCCTCGCAGCCGGGTTCGACAAGGACGCGACCGGGGTCGACACGTGGGGTCCACTCGGGTTCGGGTTCGCCGAGATCGGCACGGTCACCGCGCAGGCGCAGCCGGGTAATCCGCAGCCGCGGCTGTTCCGGCTTCCGGACGACCGCGCGATCGTCAACCGCATGGGGTTCAACAACAACGGTGCCGGGGAGGCGTCGAACCGGTTGCGGCAGCGCCGCCGTACGGTGCCGATCGGTGCGAACATCGGCAAGACGAAGGTGGTGCCCGCCGAGGACGCCGCCGCCGACTACACGGTCAGCGCGCAACTGCTCGGTCCGCTCGCCGATTTCCTTGTGGTGAACGTGTCGTCACCGAACACGCCGGGACTGCGGGATCTGCAGGCGGTCGAGTCGCTGCGCCCGCTGCTGCAGGCCGTCCTCGACACGGTTTCGGTGCCGGTGCTGGTGAAGATCGCTCCCGACCTGTCGGACGAGGATGTCGACGCCGTCGCCGATCTCGCCGTCGAACTCGGGCTGGCGGGTATCGTCGCGACGAACACCACGATCCGCCGTGACGGTCTGCGCAGCGATCCGGCGCGGGTCGACGCCATCGGCGCGGGTGGATTGTCGGGGGCGCCGGTCGCCGAGCGATCCCTCGAGGTGTTGCGGCGCCTGCACCTGCGGGTCGGTGATCGTCTGACCTTGATCTCCGTCGGTGGCATCGAGACCCCCGAACAGGCGTGGGAGCGGATTCTCGCCGGTGCATCGCTGGTACAGGGCTACACCGGGTTCATCTACGGCGGACCGTTCTGGGCGCGTCGCCTCAACAAGGGCATCGCCCGGAAGGTCCGTGCGTCGGGGTACACGTGCCTCGCCGACGCCGTCGGCGCCGGCAACTGACGCACCGGCCGAACGGGGTGTGGGCGAGAGATCGGATCTCTCGCCCACACCCCGTTCGACAGGTCGGGAC
>NZ_JAIYEP010000014.1 GCF_020515525.1 Rhodococcus yananensis | reverse complement strand
TGTGGCGCTGCTGAGGCAGCCGGTCACCGTCGTGCTCGATCGCGCGGGTGTCACCGGCTCCGACGGTGCCAGCCACAACGGGATGTGGGATTTCTCCCTGCTCGGCGTCGTGCCGGGAATCCGGGTGGCTGCTCCGCGCGACGGAGCGACCCTCCGGGAGGAACTCGCCGAGGCGCTCGCGGTGTCCGACGGCCCGACCGTCGTCCGATTCCCGAAAGGTGCGGTCGGGGAAGATATCCCGGCAATCGAACGTCTCGGGGACTCGGTCGATGTGCTGCGGATGCCGGATCGGCGCGTAGGTGACGTCCTGATCGTCTCGGTCGGTGCGTTCGCGTCCACGGCGCTCGATGCCGCGCAGCGGCTCGAACGCCAGGGGATCGCTGCCGCCGTGGTGGACCCGCGGTGGGTGCTGCCCGTCGCGGACGAACTGATCGAGTTGGCCACCGGATTCCGGTTGGTCGTCACGCTCGAGGACTCCGGTGTGCACGGCGGAATCGGCTCGGCCGTGTCGGCGGCCCTGCGCGCCGACGACATCGACGTCCCGACCCGTGACATCGGTGTGCCGCAGCAGTTCCTCGACCACGCGTCGCGATCCGAGATCCATCGGGAACTCGGACTGACCGCGCAGGACGTCGCCCGTCAGGTGACGGGCTGGGTCGTCGGTCTCGACGGCCCCGACGCCGGCACGATCGCGCCCCGCACCCGCGGGATCGGTTGAGTCGGCCGGGCCGTCGGTCTCACGCCTGCATGTCCTCGAGTTCCATGCCCTTGGTCTCGGGAATGCGGGATTTGACGAAGAAGAACGACAACAACGCGAACAGGGCGAACAGGCCGTAGAGGAACCACAGCCCCACCGTCTCGGTCAGCGGCGGGAAGGCCAGCGTGACGGTGAAGTTCGCGAGCCAGTTCGCCGCGGTGCTGAGGCCGAGGGCGAGCGCGCGCATCCGGTTCGGGAACATTTCGCCGAGCATGACCCACATGATCGGCCCCCACGTGGCGGCGAAGAAGATCACGAACAGGTTGGCGCCCACGAGCGCCAGCGCACCCCAGGGTTCGGGCAGTTGGACGTCGTCGCCGCTGCCGACAGCCTGTGAGAACGCGACCGCCGCCAGCAGCAGGCTGACGAACATCCCGATCGATCCGCCCATCAGCAGCGGTCTGCGCCCGACCCGGTCGACGAACAGGATGGCCACGAACGTCATCGCGACGTTGATGACCGCGGTGATCACCGATGTGGTGAACGACTGGTTCTCGGTGAATCCCACCGACTTCCACAGCGTCGTCGAGTAGTAGAAGATCGCGTTGATACCGACGAACTGCTGGAAGACCGCCATCGTGATGCCGACCCACACCAGCGGTTGCAGACCGAACTTCGGGCCACGGATGTCGGCGAACGAGCGACGGGACTCGGTGCGGAGCGTCAACCGGATCTCACGGACGCGTTCGCGCGGATCGAGCTCGCCGGTGACGTCGGCCAGTACCGCCGCCGCTTCCTCGTCCAGGTCCTGACCGACGAGGAAGCGCGGTGACTCCGGGATCAGCAACGCCAGTACCCCGTAGACGATCGCGGGTATCACGCCGACCAGGAACATCCATCGCCACGCCTCGAGATTCCACCACAGTTCGTTGGATGCGCCGCCGGCTGCGTTCTGCAGGATCGCGTCGGACAGCAGCGCGGTGAAGATGCCGAGGGTGATGGCCAGTTGCTGCAGGGACGCGAGGCTTCCCCGGTAGCGTGCGGGTACG